>JABGPL010000140.1 GCA_018644935.1 Calditrichota bacterium
GTCAATAATTGTGTCACGTTTACCAGATGGGAGAGTCGGTGCTGTCAGCAGCTCAATGGCTTCTTCACGCACCCGTTCAGCGTGATTTTTAAGCCCTAAACCGCGAACTAATTCATAACCCTGGGTCATATACTGTCCACGGAAAGAGTTTGGATAGCTTCTGACCTGAACTTCATCATTACCAACTGCAGTGGCAGAATATCCGGCACCACTACGAATCAGCAACTGATCAATATATGAACCTTCGCTCGTTGCCATCCATTGGTGCTCGCTCTTGAATGCAAGCGTCCCCTCAGCATTGGCAATTTTTTTATCTGCCCTGAGGAGTTTATCTATTTCAAATAGCAGGGCCAGTTTTTCTTCAAGTGGAACGGAAAAAGGATCTTCCGAAATCGGAGTTTGCCAGATTTCGTCTACAACCGGTTCCGGTGCGAGCTGGATGTCCAGTTTTTTTAATTTCGCAGATGCTTTGGCAATACGAACAGCTTCTGCAGCTACTTCGTCGATATTTTTTGCTGTTACATCCGGACTGAATGCAAACCCCCACGCTCCGTCCGCAATGACGCGTACACCAAATCCATAGTCTTCACCAATTCCGAGATGACCGACTTTTCCGTTCTTCACCGTCATTTCTTCTTCTTTTGTAAAGATGATTCGGCAGTCGGCATAACTTGCGCCACGGACTTTCGCAGTTTCAACAGCTCGTTCAACTAAATTACGCATTTATTGCTCCTTAATTCTCGGTCTTACTGGTGAAATGGAAATCGTTTACCTTGATGGCAGGGACTATCGTACCACCGCCACCCCAGAATGTCTCTGTCTTATAAAGCTTACTCGACAATGCTTCGACATTTGAGAGGAGGTGCAGAACAGACTCCGTATAGCGCATATTCTTCAAACCCTTAGTTACTTTCCCATTTTCAATAGCAAAGAGACCGTCGCGCGTCATTCCGGTCAGCATCATTATCATTGGGTTGAGGATGTTTGAATAATGAAGCCTTGTGACAAGGAGACCGTTTTCGGTTGAAGCTATCATTTCTTCAAGTGAAGAATCCCCGGGTGACATAACTATATTCAAAGGCATTGGACCGTATGTGTCCGGCTGAGGCATTGAGTGTCCCGTTGATTCAACCCCGGCTTTTAAAGCTGTTCTGCGATCATGGACAGTTGTTTTGAAAACGCCCTTTTCAATCAAGGTGACAGGGCTTTTAGCACAACCTTCAAAATCGAAGGGTGTTCCCGGTGTGAGGGGATGGGTGAAATCATCGCGCAACGTGATATTTTTTCCGACGATCCTATCACCGACCCTGTCTGAGAAACAGCTTCTTCCTTCAACAAATGAAAGTCCATTAAGACCCTCCCAACCGAGGAAAAGCAAAAAATCTGCAACGGCAGCCGGCTCAAAGACAACAGTATAAGCTCCTGGTTCTATTTCTCCAGGTTTTTTACCATCTATTGCTCCTTGAACGGCTTTTGATATCACATGATCGATATTCAGTTTTGTAATATCAGAATCGGTATCTTCAGCCCATCCAGATGAATCATCACTCATTGCTGATAGCGAAATTGTTGCATGTGATGACTTGTTATATGCCCAGAGTCCCTTTGAGTTGGCAATAGCTACTGAGCTGCCGGAGTTTGAGTGAATACCCGCTGCTTGAAGGTTATTTTTCTTGCAGGCTTCAACTGCCTTGATAACACCATCAGCTCTGGCTTCGGGTGTCAGATTATGAGATGCCTCGAAGTATGAGGTTGGATTTTTCTGATACTCCTGAGGTTCGACCAACGGCATAATTTCATTGTCCTGTTCTGCAATATCAAGCGTAGCTTTTGCAATTTCAATACAGCGTTTAATTCCATCATCAGTGATGTTGCCCGTACTCGATTTTCCCATCCGATTGTCTTTCAAAAGTCGAATAGAAATGCTGATGTCGCTTCCCGCAACATTTTGCGTGATCACATTTTCACTGAAACGTGTCAGAGCATTGTCTCCTGAAGACAAAAGTACTTCGGCATCAAAACCGTCAACTAAACTAAGCGCTTTATCAGCTAAAGCTTTTAATTCGGTTTCAGAGTGCATTTGCGTTCCTTTTGAATCATAATTTTATCGAATGCCACAAACTCAGACATCCCTTTTGACTGATTTTACAAAAACTAAATCAAATAGTTCCGGCTATTTCAGTCAAGTTATTATTTTCAATAATGTACAAATAAATATAGACGCTTTCAACTGGCAAATGAGGGAGAGTGGGGCAGAAAAGAAATGATCCTCGCAGGTTCGGGTAATATTGTTCGTCTGTATGAACAAATCATCAATTTTTGGTTGAGTGACCGCTTGTTTTGAAGTATATTATTTGTCTGGCAACAAACATTTGGCTAATCTGATTATCAGCAGTCCACATCGTGATGTAAGAGGCTAATTAACAATTGTGTGCCGATTGGGGCTGTAGCTCAGCTGGGAGAGCGATACGTTCGCAACGTATAGGTCGGCGGTTCGAGCCCGCTCAGCTCCACTTAATATTGAAACGACCCCTTGGATTTTAGAAAGATGAAGCTGCCGAAAGGCATCTTTTATTAATAGATCTGAAACGAAATTATAAGAAATCCTGTTTGATGGATTTAGATGATCTGCAAAAATGGCTGTGCTAGACGGGGAGCTAGCGGTGCCCTGTAACCCGCAATCCGCTATAGCGGGGTTGAATACCCACAATGAGGTTTACCCTCCCCTGAAGTTGCATTAATTCGGCGGCGTTAATGGTCTGGTCCCACGCAGCGGACTTGCGCCGAACCCCGTCAGGACCGGAAGGTAGCAGCGGTAAGCGATTTTGTTCGGGTGCCGCGGGATAGCCGGGCATCAGTCGGCGATTAATGTATACATCAGTTCGGAGGCAATCGAAGGTGGGGCACAGCCGGTTTATTTCATGTCAGTAGCGTAGGCGTCCCTGCCTGCGTAGGTATGCAATGAATTTCACACGTCTACATGTGTTCGTATTTCACGCGATTCACACGCACAGAGGCGTGTGAATCGCGTGAAACTTGAGTAAATTAACATCCACAGAACAAACTGGAGATTATGAGCTATTTAGTGTTGGCTCGACGTTGGCGACCTCGCCGATTTGAAGACCTTGTTGGTCAACCTCATGTAGGAAAAACCATTCTCAACGGTTTACGGCAGGGGCGTATGGCTCATGCTTATCTGTTCAGTGGTCCCAGAGGAGTGGGCAAAACAACTGCTGCGAGATTGGTTGCTCACGCGCTTAACTGTCTTGATCCCCAAAATGCAGAACCCTGTGGAAAATGTGATGCCTGTAAAGCTATCACCGACGGCAGGTTTATAGACGTAATAGAGATTGATGCTGCTTCCAACACCGGTGTAGATGATATAAGAAAACTTCGAGAGGGAATTAGATATTCCCCAATCGAGGGCAAGACAAAAGTCTATATTGTTGACGAAGTCCACATGCTGAGCTCTGGTGCTTTCAATGCACTGCTGAAAACCCTCGAAGAACCCCCTGACCACGCCTATTTCTGCCTCGCTACGACAGAATCGCAAAAAATTCCAGCTACAATAATCTCGCGTTGCCAGAGGTTTGATTTTCGTCGGGTTTCCGTTGCTGAGTTGAGGGGGCATCTGCGTAATATTTGTGAGAGTGATAGTGTTCAGTTTGAAGAGGAAGCCCTTGATATAATTGCTCGAAAGGCAGATGGATCTGTGCGTGACAGCCTGAGTTTACTCGATCAGGTCCTGGCATATGCCGGTGGACAGGTAATGAAAGCTGACGCGACCGAGGTCATAGGGGAGGTCAGGCTTGCTGAGTATTTTCAAGCTATAGATTTGGTGCGGAGCAGATCCACCGCCGAGGCATTCAAACTCGACGAATCTCTTGCAAGTAGCGGTACGGATCCGCAAGATTTCCTGCTTGGTCTTGAGAGTTATCTCATTCAACTACTTCAAGCAATGTCTCTTGGTATCGAAAAGGTAGATATACCGCAGGAAGCTCGCAAGGACATGAATTTGGCAGTTGATCTGCTATCTGAGAATGATGTTGTGAGGCTGTTGCAACTTGCGACCTCTGCCGAGGCCGATGTCAGGAGGAATTTCAACCCTCGAGTTAGAGTACAATTACTCCTGTTGAAATTCGCTGTGTTTGAGCAAAGTGTCGTACTAACTGAAATTTTGAAGAACCTGTCAGGTCCATCAGTCAATTCTCAAGCTTCATTGGTAAGGCAAATGCCAGCAGGAAATTCTTCTCATGAGGTGGCAGGGAAATCGAATAGTGCAGGTAACCCGCAGCCCAAGCAGAAGATCATGCCAAATTCGCAAAGTAGTTCTGCACACTCTGCTTCACCCTCAACTCCTGTACAATCAGCTCCACCAGTTAATCAAACACCAAATTTACCAGATGTGCCCGACAACCCGCTACAGGTTGCCCAGAATGCGTGGAAGCAGATATGTGATAAGATTATTGAGAAGTACAATTCACGTGGCAGGATGATCTTTCATGAGGGGTATCCGGTTGAATATGTTAGTGGCAGGTTGAAAATCAACCTCACCGGAAAAGCAATTCTTGAAACGGCAAGGGCACTTCAAATGCCCCTTTCCCAGGAGATTCAATCTTTCATCGGGCAGGCAACAATCGAGTTTCAAATTGGAAAACTGCCTGAAAGAGGAGATAAACAACCAATTCCAGACTCGGATCCAGCAGTAAAAAAACTTGTCGAGCGCTGGAATTCAAAAGTTATCAATTAAATTCGAAATCTGTCAGTATAACTTTAAAATCTTATACTAGCGGACATCATTTGGAAAAGTAGTTTCTTGAAAAATACTAAATCGGAGGATATACCGTGAAGATGAAGGGTGGAAATATGGGCAACATGAATAAGCTGTTGAAGCAGGCTCAAAAAATGCAGGCTGATATGGCGCGAGTTCAAGAGGAAGTTGCTCAAATTGAGATAGAAGGTTCAGCAGGTGGTGATATGGTTGTCGCCAAGGTTAACGGCGCGAACGAACTTCTTTCATTGAAAATTGATCCTGAGGCAGTTGATCCGGAAGATGTCGAAACACTTGAAGATCTCGTGATGGCTGCAGTAAACAGTGCTATGCAGCAAGCAAAAGCAAAATCGGAAGAAATGATGGGACAGGTTGCCGGCGGAATGGGTGGAATGCCCGGCATGCCCTTCTAATTAAAATACAGTTTGAACAGCAAACGGAACGAAGCTATGGCAATTAAGCAGTTGGGATATTACCGAACCCCTACAGTATATAAGGATCGGGTTGTTTTTGTATCTGAAAGCGATCTCTGGGAGGTTCCGACAAAAGGTGGACGAGCGGTTCGCATAACATCACAACTTGGTGGAATCGGATTCCCTCATTTTTCACCAGACGGAAAGTGGATTGCATTCCTCAGCACCGATGATGGAGCTCCTGAGATCTACCGCATGCCATCCGAAGGCGGAGAGGCTGAACGGTTGACCTTTATGGGAAGCATGTGTCATGTCGTGGGGTGGGATAAAAAGAACATTATTTTCGCCAGTGTGGCAGGGCAGGCATTTCTCGGAATATTTGAGCTCTATTCGATCAATCCGGAAACACATGAGATATCCAAACTCCCTTATGGTCAGGCAATGCATGTCGCATATGGCAAGAAAGGTGTTCTCATCGGTCGTAACACGGGTGACTCTGCACGCTGGAAAAGATACAAGGGTGGCAGAGATGGTCGTCTCTGGGTAGATTTGACTGGAAAGGGAAATTTCAAATCACTCGATATGCTGGGTGGAAATATCGCCTCGCCGATGTGGATCAATGACCTGATTTACTTCATCTCAGATAAAGACGGTATTGGGAACCTATATTCTAGCAAGCCAGACGGGTCCGACTTCAAGCAGTTGACAAAGCACAAAGAGTTTTATGCGCGCAATGCATCCACAGATGGTAAATCAATTGTTTACCAGCATGGTGCTGACCTGTTCCATTTCGATTTGAAGAAGAGCAAGACCTCGAAAATAGAAATTGATTATTCAACTCCTCGAACACAAGCACAACGCAAGTTCGTTCCAACCAGCAGGTATCTTGATCACTATTCTGTTAACTCCGACGGAAGCGCACTTGGCGTGATTTCGCGGGGTAAGGCATTTACCTTCGGCGACTGGGAAGGTCCAGTAACGCAGCATGGCGAGAGGCAGGGAGTTCGCTATCGGCTAATTACCTGGCTGCCGGGTGATGAAGAGGTCATTCTCGTCAGTGATGAGGGTGGTGAGGATCATCTTGAAATTCACAATGTGAAGGGTAATAAGAAACCTAAGGTTTTTAATAAAATTGATATTGGTCGACCCAATTCGCTGGAGGTTTCACCAAAAGGTGGATTTGTTTGTGTCGTAAACCATCGTCATGAACTTTTGTTGGTTGATCTTAAAAAGTCAACTTTAAAAGTTATTGACCAGAGCAAACACGCGCCTCTTCATGGTTTTAACTGGTCACCGGATGGGGCTTGGATTGCATATGCAACAACAATCAATTCTCGACAGGTGATAATTCGGGTATTTAATATCAACTCCGGAAAAATCGAAGATCTTACTCAACCGTTGCTAATTGATTCTGCCCCGGTGTTTGATCCTAAGGGACGTTACCTGTATTTCAATTCAGCACGCATATTCAACCCTGTTTATGACAATATGCACTTTGATTACAACTTCCCACGTGGTGAAAGACCATATTTGATCACCCTCAAAAAAGATGAAAAATCACCCTTCATTCCTGAACCAAAGGGATTTGGAATCGCTGTGAACGGTGATGATGCAGTTAAGGAAAGTGGTGATTCAAATGATACTGGTAACAACAGTGAAGAAGCAGTTGTTGTTGAAATCGACTTTGATGGAATTTGGGACCGTGTGATCCCATTCCCGATAGCTGAGGGACTTTATGGATCAATAGAAGCCACAAAAGAACGTGTGTTCTACACGGCATATCAGGTTGAAGGTACACTCGGCAGAGATCCCTTTAATCAAACTCCAGCGGCGAAAGCCGTCTTGAAGGTATATGATTTCAATAAACTCGAGGAGAGTGTTTTCGAGTCCGGAATCAGTAATTTCAGCATATCTTCAAATGAAGCAGCCCTGGTATATCGCAGGGGTGATAAATTGCGGGTTGTGGATGCTGCCCGTGAAACATCTATGAAATTGCCTGCTGATCCCAAGATGAACCGTAAAAGTGGTTGGATAAATCTGGCAAGGTTGAAGGTCGCAATTGATCCGGTTTCAGAATGGAAGCAGATGTACGCTGAAGCATGGCGGTTGCAGCGCGATTACTACTGGGTTGAAAATATGTCCGAGATCGACTGGAAGCGGATATACAAACGCTACCTGCCACTCGTTGACAGAGTTGGAGCCCGAGCTGAATTCTCAGATCTGTTGTGGGAGATGCAGGGTGAGCTTGGAACTTCACATGCGTATGAGCTCGGCGGTGACTACCGACCGCATCCGAACTACAGGATTGGTTTCCTCGGTGCGGAATTTGAATTTGATAAGACAAAAAAAGCCTGGAAAATTACCCGTATAGCCAATGGTGACACATGGGACGCAGCATCACCGCCACCACTGAAACAGCCGGGAGTGAATATCACTCCGGGGACTTTTTTGCTCAGTGTTAATGGCGAGAAGCTGTCCTTAGAGAACCATCCTTACCGTGCAATGTTGAATCTCGTCGGAGAGGAAGTCCGGCTTGAAGTTAAGAGCAGTGGTGACAAGAAGTCACGTCAAGTGATTGTCAAAACAATTGCAGCCGAAACAAGTCACTGGTACCGTGATTGGGTTGAAGCCAACCGTGAGTATGTTCACAAGCAGTCTAAAGGAAAGGTTGGGTACGTTCACATCCCGAATATGAGCCCGGTCGGATACGCCGAATTCCACAGGTATTTCCTGGCAGAGTTCGATTATGAAGGTATGATAATTGACGTTCGCCAGAACGGTGGTGGTCATGTTTCACCTCTGCTGCTCGAAAAGCTGGCTCGGAAGCGGTTCGGATTCTCCAAAACGAGATGGATGGGAAATTCTCCTAAACCGCAGCAGTCACCACGAGGACCGATGGTTGCACTGACAAATGAAGGTGCAGGATCGGACGGTGACATCTTCTCGCACGGTTTCAAAATGCTGAAGCTCGGTAAGCTTATCGGCACCAGAACGTGGGGTGGCGTTATAGGCATATGGCCGCGCAACTCGTTAGTTGATGGCACAGTAACAACGCAACCCGAGTTCTCAAACTGGTTCTTCGACGTCGGCTACGGAGTAGAAAACTACGGCACCGATCCTGACATAACAGTCGAGATCAAACCGCAGGACTACGCATCCGGCAAAGACCCACAGATGGATCGCGGGATCAAGGAAGTTCTGGCTGAGATTAAGAAGAACCCCGGGAAGGTGCCTGATTTTGAGAAGGACCGGCCGAGTTTGAAGTTGCCGTAAGGGTTAAGTATAGAGTACAGCCTTCAGGCTGAAAAACAGCAGGCTGAAGCCTGTACTCTATACTCTCTTAAATATCCCATTTTTTTCCGTAATCCAGTATTGGATGGGACTTCCATATTTCAGCCGCCCTCTCTTTTCCAACCTTTTCCAAGTAATCAGGTGCACTCGAAAACGGCCAGCCTGTCCATTTATCAACATAACCGTGAAAAACCGGATTATGATGAACATAGTTCAGTGACACATAAAAATGACGTTCTGACTTCATTGGACGTTCAAAGCAATTGTGCCAACCCTGCCTGCCTACTGTCCCATCTTCGAGATTCCATTTTCTTGAGGATCTTCCGTGAAACCTCCCCAATAATTTGCGGATGATTTTAATTTCCTTTGTATTTATGAGGAAATGATAGTGATTTGGGAGAACACACCAGGCGTAAACTTCACAAAGCCTTTCACGGAGTAATTCCAAAAGACTTATCTCGCATTCCAATAATCGTTCTTTGGCTTTTCCAATTATCGACCTGTGTTCAAAACAGGTTGCTGTGATAAGATAGATCTGTTCCCCTTCAATGTCGAGGTGAGGTGGATTATGCCATGGAAGTTTGTGTTGTTTGCGATATTTTAGGGCTTCCTGCCTTTCAAGATCAGACATTTTGCGCCAATTGTACATATAATTTAACTCATATTATTTTTGGTTAATAAAGTTTAGAGTCCAGCCTTTAGGCGGTAAGATATCAGGCTGAAGCCTGTACTCTAAACTCTCATTATTCTTATACTTAAATAGCCAAAGGACGATCTTCGTTGCCTAAATCTCTTGTGCCTCTTCCGGAACCCTGAACAACCGATTTTTAATCCCTTTCCGATCATCGACGTAAGCGACCTCGAGGCAGTCGAGT
>JABGPL010000141.1 GCA_018644935.1 Calditrichota bacterium
CCAGAGCACCATGATCAAAGGAGGAACTTTGGGGGTTCTTTCAGGATATTCCTCCACAGACTGAATCGGGAAAGTGATTAACAACAAACGTATAATACTTACAACTAGAAAATCCGTATTTTCGTCCGGACGAAATTTAGGCCGAAAGTGGGCAAAAGAGCTAAAAAATGGGTAAAACAAACTGCTTTACCCATTTTCACATTTCTTCTATCTTGGTGCTATAACCCCTTGTAACAGCAGGTTATTAAGTAGTACGCCCGGCGGGATTCGAACCCACGACCTCATGCTCCGGAGGCATGCGCTCTATCCAGCTGAGCTACGGGCGCAGAAAAAGTCAGATGTCCAATATAGGAATATTAATTCGGATTATCAACTCATTCCATCAGATCGGGGATAGCACTGAAATATGTTGCTGATAACTTGTTCAAACTTAAATCGAGTACTTCCTTCCAGATAAACTTGTCCCCACCGGTTTCACCAATCTTTTCTATCAATACACCCATGCCTGAAACTGCTTTTTCGAACTCGGTGGCTTTCTGATGATCAACTGAAACTACTACTCGACCCGGTGATTCCCCGAACAGTTGTGCGATTATGTTCTTTCCATTTGGGATATCAACTGTGACGCCGATTTTTTCATTGCGATCCATCAGACAGCATTCTGCGAGGCAGATCGCAAGCCCACCATCAGAGACATCATGGGCTGAGTTGATAAGTTTCTTGGTGTTAAGTTCAACCAACAGATCAATGAGCTTTTGTAGTTGATCGAAATCTACAGGGTCTATCTTGCCAGAGATCTTATTGTGCAGGAAATTCAGGTAGGAGCTACCACCAAGACCATCACTACTCGCACCTCCCAGTAAGTAAACTGCATCGCCATCTGATTTAAATCCAGAACTCATATTAACGGAAGCGTCATCAAGCAATCCGAGCATTCCGATGACTACGGTTGGCAATACCGGCAATCCATCGGTTTCGTTGTGGAAGGATACATTTCCTCCTGTCACCGGGGTTTCGAGGATTCGACATGCCTCACCCATCCCGGCTACAGCGTTCTTAAAAAAATAAAATACTTCTGGTTTATAAGGATTGCCGAAGTTCAGGCAGTTGGTGATTGCTACCGGTTTTGCGCCAGTACATGCAACATTTAAAGCTGCTTCAGCAACTGCACGGGTTCCACCGATGAACGGATCAAGTCTAGTGTATCTGGCATTGCCATCGGTTTTTACAGATATGCCTTTCTTTGAGCCTTCGACCCGAACAACTGACGCATCTCCCCGGCCCGGTTCGATTGCTGTGTTAGTGCGAACTGAATGATCATATTGCTGATAGATCCATTCTTTTGAAGCGATCTCAGGGTTTCCGAGCAACTTGAGTAGTGTTTTGTTATGATCGGGTGGAATCGGCAGTGACAGCGGGTCAAACGCCGCAAATTCATCAAGCTCATCAGGTCGTTTCGATTCAGGCGCGTATTGGGGAGCGCCACCGCCGAGAACCAGATCCCATGCAGGGACTTCTGTGATAACTCGACCCTGATGATGCAAGCGGATCATGCCGTCGTCTGTGACTTTTCCAATCTCGGATACTTCCAGATCCCATTTGTGGAAGATTCTGAGAATTTCTTGCTCAAATCCCTTTTTAGCAATCAGCAACATCCTTTCCTGAGATTCAGATAGCATAATTTCCCAGGGTTCGATATCGGTTTGGCGCAATGGGACGAGGTCAAGGTTTAAGTCCATACCAACTCCGCCAGCAGCGGCCATCTCACACGAAGAGCAAGTTAAACCAGCTGCGCCCATGTCCTGAATAGCGACCAATGCTTCCGAACCGGCAAGTTCTAGTGTTGCTTCAAGCAGAAGCTTTTCGCTGAATGGGTCACCGACCTGAACGGCTGACCGTTTGGATTCATTGTCTTCAGACAATTCTGCTGATGCGAAAGTCGCGCCATGGGTTCCATCCCGACCAGTTCTTGATCCAACATAGAAAACAGGGTTGCCGACACCAGACGCTTTAGCAGTTGCAATTTTATCATGATGAACAACACCAACAGCCATCGCGTTTACGAGTGGATTGCCTTTGTATAAGTCATCGAAGCAAATTTCGCCCGCAACCGTCGGAACTCCAAAGCAATTACCGTAATGTGCAATTCCGCGAACAACACCATCCAGCAAAAAACGATTATGAGGATCCGTTAGGCTCGCAAATCGCAATGAATTCAGAGCTGCTATGGGACGTGCTCCCATGGTGAATACATCCCGAAGAATTCCTCCAACTCCTGTTGCTGCACCCTGGAAGGGTTCGACAGCAGAGGGATGGTTGTGGCTTTCAATCTTGAATGCTATTGCCAGCTTATCTCCAATGTCCACTAATCCGGCGTTTTCTGCACCGGCTTCAGTCATCAAAAGACCGCCTGATCTTGGAAGCTTCTTAAGCTCGAGGATTGAGTTCTTATATGAACAATGTTCTGACCACATTACTGCAAATATTGCGAGCTCAGTTACATTCGGGACTCTGCCGAGGATTTCTATAACTCGGTTGTACTCTTCCTCATTCATCGTCTGAGAAATTGCTTCCTCAAGTGTGCCTAACTTCAAAGGGTCATGTTTGGGTGTTTGCAACATATCTAATCACTTTTCAAGTATTCAAATTGTTTTGCTCTCTGCACCTACCAATTTATTGAAAATATATCGCTCTCGAAAGTAAAGCGAACCGGTTTTTAGCATATTGGAAATGACAGTGGGTAAAATAGAGTCAGATATGAAAATTTCTTAAAGTCCAAAACTAAGCCGTCATAACTTATTCGTTTATTCCGAGTTGACTCAAAGCACATTTTGAGATCTTTGCATTGATTAAATTGAAATAGTAATCCGTTCGATAAAAACAAGAGAAGTTAAATTTATGAGAATACTGGTTGTAGACGATGAACCCGGAATTCTAAACCTAATAGTCGAATTCCTGCAAAATGAGGGACATGATTTAGAAAAGGCAGCTAACGGATCGGAAGCCCAGGCTGCACTAATTAACCACTCGTTTGACATGGTGTTGCTTGATCTATTCCTGCCCGGTTTAGATGGAAACGAATTATTGCGTGAAATCAAACAGAAACAGCCGGATAGTGAAGTTGTGATTATCACCGGTTACGGTTCTATCCCGACTGCAATGAAATCATTCAACTGGGGAGCGCACTCTTACATTCGCAAACCCTTTGATCTGAAGGATGACCTTGGAGTTGTAGTTAAAGAGGTTGCCCGGACGCTTGAGCTGCGGAGGTTTTTTAATCAGTATTCAAAACAGCAACTGGAACTTGAGAAGTTGGATAATCTTATTTCCGAAAGTCCGGCGATGAAAGGTATTGTCAAGCAGATACATTCCCTGAAAGACAATAAAGGATCAGTACTAATTACCGGTGAAAATCATACAGGCAAAGCTTTTATCGCCAGAATAATCCATAACATTCCGGCTGATTCAGAAAAAGGGTGCGTATATATAAACTCGAAAGAAACTTCGGAACTACTTGAGAAAGGGGATATCCATATAAAAAATAACAAAACAATTCAGAGAGATTCTCTCCGTGAATCGCTTAAAAGTATTAACTGCAGGACGTTGGTTATCGAACGTTTAGCGACTCTCAGTAAGGACAACCAGAAATCACTGTTGGAAATACTTCGTTGCAACCTTTTTAACCAAGACGAAAATGAACAGGAAAATAATCCGGTTCGAGTGATCGGAATTGTGGAAACGATAGCGGACAGCGGGAAACAACCATCCTTTCTCGACCAGGAACTTGGAGAATCCTTCAGTTATCACATAAATGTTCCTTCCTTAAACGAACGGTCAGAGGACATCTTACCATTAGCTTATCTCTTCCTAAAAAAAGCATGTGGAAACGAGATCAACTCCCCGATTAGAATTTCACCTCCGGTGCTGGAATTCCTGCAAATACACACCTGGTGTGAAAACCTGCTGGAAATGAGCGATCTTGTTATGACAATTATCTTAAAACTAAAGAGTAATGTCATCACAATCAGAGATATGCTTAACGCATACACCTGCATCTGCAAAGACAGTCAACAAGATCTTGACAACGTCCTGCAACAGTTAGTCAATGCTGAAAAAACGACACTGGCGCGGATATTTGATTCGGATAATTGACGCTTAATTGTAAGGTGAAATTGTATTTTGGATGCACTTCACAGGTAAAGCTGTTTGCCCAATCAAGTTGAGAATGAGGAATATCTTGGCTGTTTAGCATTCTCGGACAGACTGCGTCGCGGAAACAACGTTCTATTCCAGAATTGAAACACCTCAAAGAACTCGGAGTCTTCTGACGCTATTGAATCAATTATCATTAAGTATTCTGTATAATCTTTAGACTACACTATAATTATTGAGTAGTCTATTCAAAATAATTGGCGTTTATAGTGTGTGATCATTGTGTAATTAATTAGAGTACTATATATTCTGCTCAAAACATTTTCGGGATGTATATGGAAATTCAGGAGGCTTTGGTCGATCAGGTATTAATTGCAATACGCAAGATAATACGGGCAATCGACCTGCACTCACGAAAATTGATTAAATCCTGTGGACTGACCGTTCCTCAGATCATTGTCCTTAAAGAAATCGAGAAAAGCAAAGCTCCAACTGTTGGTCAGATTGCAAATTCTGTCAGCTTAAGTCAAGCAACGATTACCAACATTCTGACACGCCTTGAACATCGCGGGTACGTCACGCGAACACAACATGATGATGACAAACGTCGAGTTGTAGTGAGGACCACAGAAAAAGGAAAAGAGGTTATCGGACAAGCCCCATCTCTGTTGCATGACAAGTTTATTTCTTCTTTTGAAAATCTAAAAGACTGGGAACAATTATCGCTGATATCCTCCCTCCAACGTGTCGCGTGGATGATGGATGCTGAAGACCTTGAGGCATCACCGGTTTTGTCTCCGGGAGCGGTTATGCCGATAGATCCATACAAACTCGAATTAGAAAGATCATTACAATCAAATAGCAGCAAAAACAAAGAGGTTAAATAACAATGACAAAGAAAATTGAGATAGGAGCCGAGGTTTCAGGTGGCTTTCAATTTGTCAAAGTTTCAAACGAACAAGCATTTCCAGCATGGGCTGAGATGTCCAAAGTTGTTGATTACTTCCACGATACAATGATACCATACGAGGATAAGAAAGAAGACATACAAGCCGCTCTCGATTACATTTTCTCAGGCGATGCAGGAAGAGGTGGATTTTTAATGTTGGTGGAGAAGGACCAGAAACTGGTTGGAGCATTGTTAATGCAGCGAACCGGGATGAGTGGATATATACCTGAGAACATCCTCCTATTTGTCACAATATCTCCTGAACTAAGAGGTCTGGGAGTTGGCAGAAAACTCATTGAGCATTGCATCAATGAATGTGATGGCGATGTCAAATTACACGTCGAATATGATAATCCTGCCAAGCGGCTGTACGAAAGAATTGGGTTCGAAAACAAATACGCGGACATGAGGTTCTCAAAATGAACAGGGTCATAATCAATCTCGAAGCGCTGAATCATAATTTTCAACTCGTGAACAAATGGATAAAACGTCACGGCGGAACCTGGACGCTCGTGTCAAAGGTCTTGTGCGGACATTCCGACACCCTGAAGGCTTTGCAGCAACTGGGGGTTCAATCGATGGGGGATTCACGCCTTGCAAATATCAGGGCGATTGAGAGATTGATTCCTGAATTCGAGGCATGGTACCTCCGGCTGCCGCATGTTTCTGTTCTCAAAGATGTCGTATCATTGACAGATGTTAGTTTGAATAGTGAAGTCTCCGTGATTGAGGGACTTAATGAAGAGGCAAAAAAGCAGGACAAGGTACATCGCATTATTATCATGATCGAACTTGGTGACCTGCGTGAGGGAGTTTTACCCGGTTCGTTGCTGAAATTTTACGATCATGTTTTTCAGTTATCAAATATTGAAGTGATGGGAATCGGCGCTAATCTCGCATGTCTTTCCGGCACAGTTCCCAATATTGATCAGTTGACGCAACTAATCTTATATCGAGAATTACTTGAGTTGAAGTTCAATCGAAAACTGCCAATGATCTCTGCCGGGTCGAGTGTTGTCCTTCCCCTCTTGTTGGAGGGTAAAATGCCCAAAGCAATGAATCACTTCCGAATTGGTGAAGCGGTTTTTCTTGGTACCGATCTTGTTAATGGTGGAAAACTTAAAGGACTGCGGGATGACGCAGTCCTGCTCGAGGCTGAAATTGCTGAGATAAAAGAAAAGAGTTTAATACCAATGGGGGAAACAACTGCCAGGACGCCGTTTGATGCGATCTCGGAAGATGAGAAAACTCCCGGACAGCGGGGCTACCGGGCGTTGGTCACAGTTGGTCAGCTCGACACTGAGGTCTCCGGTTTAACTCCTATGGAGCCAAATTATAGAATTGCCGGGGCGAGCAGTGATTTAATTGTCGTTAACATAGGAGACGAAGCCGATGGACTCACAATAGGGGATAGCATTCGGTTCAAATTGAATTACGGTGCCTTATTGCGGTTAATGGCTGGAAAATATTTGGACAAAGTAGTAAAACCAAAAATCGGGGAATTCATTCTTAATCATGAGGATGATGGATTAGTAGTGCCTCCGGTATTAGATCAGGTGGGTTCCACGATCCCTGACTAGGAAAATCAGGCAACCCCACGGGTTCGTAATAGAATATATTAACTCGTGGACAAAATTAACACAGTTTCATGATAGCTGAAAAGACCTCAGCACACTGACGAAGACAAATTCAGTAGGAGGAACCATTACTTCAAATTCGATTCTCTGGGGAATTGTTATTGCCTATATGACTTTCATCTTTTTGAAAGGTGTATTAAAGGCTAGACAAATCCACGACACAGATGATTATCTGGTTGCGGGAAGATCCGCGCGATGGTTCCTGCTCTTCGCCACAATGGGCGCAACTATTATCGGTGGTGGATATTCCATCGGTGCTGTCGGGAAGACTTACGAGCTCGGTCTGGTCTGGGTATTTGTTTTCGCAGGTGCCTATTTCCATTTCATTTTCTCAGGTCTTGTGGTAGCACCACAGTTCAGAGAAGCCAAGCTCTACACTGTTGCCGGGTACTTCGGTTATCGTTTCGGCGAGCGACCCCGATTCCTGGCACTGATCCTTTCCATATTATTCTCAGTGTTCATAGTAGCAGCTCAAATGGCAGCTTTCGGAACTGTCCTCTCAACGATTATGCCGAACTTTGCCGATAACCTGACAGTCCTGCGCTGGGCGATCTTCATCGGGGGGACGATGGTCGTTATCTACAGCACAGCCGGTGGTTTGCTGGCAGTGATGCACACGGATATCTACCAGTTCATCGTGCTGTTTGTCGGCTTCCTGATAACCCTTATCCTCTGTGTCCCGGACTTAATCGGCTCATGGGGTGAGATCACCGCCAAAATACCGCAGGAGTTTTTCCAGGTTGAGGGCGGCAAGGGCTGGCTTTTCCTGATAACGACATTCATCGCGTTTTTTGTAGGTGAAACCTTCGGTCCTGCATATGTAACGAGATATTGTGTTGCGAGGAACATCCGCGAGACAAAGATCGGTATTGCCGGAGTAGGGATTTTCTTAGGCATCACTTTCCCCGTTATGCTGTTCTTCATCGCGTTGTATGCACGGGTATATTTCCCTGAAATTGACTCACAACAAGCATTGCCGCTCGTTGTTCAGAAGCTGAATAACCCCGTAATTGGCGGGTTGATAATCGCAGCTCTGCTCAGTGCGGTTATGTCTTCAGCGGACTCAGCACTGAACTCCGCAACTGCGATATTTGTGAAAGATCTGTTTGAACACCAACTTGGTTGGACGAAAAAGGGCGACAAATATCTCCTGAAGCTCGCCAGAATTTGCACCGCAGTTCTCGGAATAACGGCGATGCTGGTAGCAATTCTCTGGTCAGATATTATCGGCATACTCCTCTTCACATATCATATCTGGGCACCGGCAATCATACTGCCTGTAGTAGTAGGTGTTGTTTTGAAGGAGAGAGCCATCCAATACTCGCAGACAATTTTTATTACAATGGCAATTTCCATAATTTCAACCTTCATCTTCCGCGCCACAGCCTACGCCGACACCTTCGACCCCGCCGTATTCGGAGTTATAGTTTCCTGCGTGGTGTTTTTTGGTTTAAGACTTGTGGGTGGGGTTAAGGTACGTTGATTGACCGGTAAAAAACGCGCAAGATGACACCCAAAATCGTGCTGGCAGACGCCCTCGTCTGCCAGTGTGTTTCAGATTGTGAGCTTTTCCTTAGTGCCTTTGATCCTTTGTGGTAAAAGGCTTTATGAAGGTAGCCGCGATCCCTTGTGGTCGTGGGTCTGTAGTTCCCATCCCAATAATATCACCGACGTCACCTGATATGTAAAAACGCAATAACAGTAGGTTGGACATTCCTGTCCGACCATCCGCCGCAGGCGGATTCCATTTCAAGAAAACAAATCCCAAATCGAACATCACCACCATAAGAATCCCGCTTCGCGCGATGGACGGGCAGGAATGACCGTCCTACTTTTTGCGCCCCATTTGTGTGGTGTCAGTTATCCCCTCGTACGGGCACGTCGCCACGTGCCCTTTCCCAAATGCTAAAAAAATTGAGCAAGTAGCCGCGATCCCTTGCGGTCGTGGAATTTAAGCGGCATCAGGTGTCCTCACCTGACACATAACCCAAGCACCAAATCCCGCCGATATTCCGCAACCACCCACAGAGCCACCGAATGCTCCAGATCAATCGGAAATGGTTCACCGGATTCCTCAACCCAAAACCGCAGGATCGGATTATGGATTATCCGCCTTGAACCACTGCAATCAACGAGATATTTTGACATCTCAACCGTCTTATCTCCGGCGAGAATTTTCAGGGTCCGTGGGTTCTTTCGAGGCGACACAATTACACGATCAATATCCACCCATTTGATTTTCACCTTCCTCAGGAACTGATGATAGATAAAATATTTCGGGTTCACTACTAACCGCCCGGAAGTTTTATGTTTATAAATTAGAAGTAACACAAGTTGAAAAACGAGAAATTGAATCAAAAGCGCTTGAAAAGCAGGAGAGAGAAAATCCTTGTGCCGAAACTGACCACCAACGATACCTGCCATAGTCCCCACATACATCAGGTATATAAATGCTGCAATCGCAACAGAAATGAATATCGTCTTCATCTCTCTCGAATAGATCAGAGCGTTGATGAAGTTGTGTTCTTTTGGGTGGTTGGTGTTGTCAGTCATGTTTTCTCCGGGATTTAAAGACCGTTGTTATCCAT
>JABGPL010000142.1:0-5170 GCA_018644935.1 Calditrichota bacterium
CCAGATCACTCTTCTGATTGCAGCCGGATAGCATAAGCAAACATATAACTACGAAGATTGAACCTGAAAATGAGGAGTTTGCTTGCACCATTTACCTTTGGGTTTAAAAAAAAATTGCTTTGGTATAATAACTTGAAAGCGACCGAAATTCAAGTGTCATTTACAAAGTAGATTATTAAATTGATAATCGTGATTTGAAGAAGTCTAAAACATATCAAAAATCGACGAATTTAATGAAGATTTTATCATTTCAACTTAAGTTTAACATTTGAAGAATTATTTTGGTTGAAAATGGTCAATCTGCGAAGTATATTCAGTTTATAACCTAACGAAGAGATCATTACTTGCAGCAAGACGAAATTACCGGAGTCATCCGAAAAGTAACCTGGATTGGACTAATAGTAAATATTGCACTGGCAGCGATAAAATTTACAACTGGTATCTATGGAAAAAGCCAGGCAATGGTAGCGGATGCGGTTCACAGTCTTTCCGACAGCACTACGGATATCGCAATTCTGATCGGAGCCAGTTATTGGTCACAGCCTCCTGATGAGGAACATCCCTACGGTCATCAGAGAATTGAGACGGTTGTGACTATATTTATAGGGCTTCTGTTAACGACCGTTGCAGTTGGAATTGGTTGGGATGCAGTGAGTTCTCTACACCATAAAAATCCAGATCCCCCCACAAAAATAGCCCTTTTTGGTGCGATCATCTCGATTATTTCCAAGGAGATACTCTACAGATGGACGGCAAAGGAAGGAAAGAGAGTCAAGAGTATGGCGTTAGTCGCTAATGCCTGGCATCATCGTTCCGATGCTTTAAGCTCTATTCCGGCTTTACTCGCCGTTGGAGGCTCTCTTCTTTTCCCAAATTGGACCTTTCTCGATTTAATCGGAGCGATAGTTGTCTCGATATTTATTCTCCAAACGGCAATAAAAATAACTTTTCCGAGAGTGAAAGAATTGATTGATGTCAGTGCACCCGATGATGTCCGTGAAAAGATTCTCTCTATTGCAGAGAACACCGATAATGTTCTGGAAGCTCATAGGTTAAGATCAAGATATCTGGGATCTCAATTTCAGATAGATGTTCATGTTGTTGTTGATAGTCAGATTACTGTTCAAGCAGGACATGATATTGCAGAGACCGTTACAGAGAGAATTTTAACGCTGTGTGAGGAAGTTGTAGATGTAGTCGTTCACATTGAGCCTGAAGATGCAATACTCAAGAAATAAAGCTTTCTCCAGGAAAACAAGAATAACCAGAGAGAATCTGATTTGAGCAAAACGGAAAAGGGACTCAATTTTTTTGAAAGATACCTGACAATCTGGATCGGAGTTTGTATCGGTGTCGGGATCTTACTTGGCAAGGTAGCTCCCGGAGTTGCTCTATATCTCGATGGTTTGGCGATTAGTGTTGATGGTGCCCCGGTTATTTCAATTCCCGTAGCCATTTGTCTGTTTTTCATGATGTATCCGATTATGGTCAAAATTGACTTCATGGAAATTATTAAAGCTGGAAAAAACACCCGCCCGGTGGGGCTTACCTTGATAATAAACTGGGCGGTTAAACCATTCACGATGTATGCAATTGCATTTATTTTTCTCGGTGTTCTTTTCAGAGGTTTCATCGGTGCTGAAACTACTGATCTCGTAAAAATGCCACTCGGGTTGGATTTGATGGTAGATGCCGAATATGGTGCTGGAAAAGTAGTTTTGATTGATGGCATTAAAATGCTCGAGGTTCCGCTCTGGCGTTCTTACCTTGCAGGATGTATTCTACTTGGCATAGCTCCCTGTACCGCAATGGTTATGGTTTGGGGATACCTGGCAAGAGGAAATGATGGACATACTCTCGTAATGGTTGCTATTAACTCCCTGACGATGTTGCTGCTTTATGGTGTGTTAGGAGGCTACTTACTCGGTGTTGGACGTTTGCCCGTTCCCTGGCAGGCATTGTTACTCTCCATTTCAATATATGTCGCGTTGCCCTTAATCGCAGGATTTTTGTCGCGAAAATGGATTATTGCCTTAAAAGGAGACCGATGGTTTAAAGAGAATTTCCTACCGATCCTCACCCCTATCACGATTATAGCATTGCTAACAACTCTAATTTTACTGTTCTCGTTTAAGGGTGCAGTTATCCTTTCAAATCCATTGACCATTCTCTGGATTGCAATCCCATTGTTCCTCCAGACAATCCTGATATTCTGGTTGGGATATGGTATCGCGAAGCTAATGAAACTGAGCTACCGTGACGCTGCTCCTTCTGCGATGATTGGTGCATCTAATCACTTTGAAGTAGCAATAGCAACTGCCGTTATGCTGTTTGGACTTTCATCTGGAGCTGCGTTGGCGACTGTTGTGGGTGTTCTAATTGAGGTGCCGGTGATGCTGATGCTTGTTGCTATCTGCAAAAGAACACAACACTGGTTTCCCGCTGAAACTTAATCCTCATTCCTAATCCTCCCTTTGCTCATTTATACTGTTACTTAAAAGTAACTTAGTTTGTGTAAAGCAATTGGTTAATTTCGCATAGGTGCCAATTTATAGAGCCTCGTATCGAACAAAAGGACCTGGTAAACTTGTCCTAAATCCCGGTCAGGTATCAGCCCCTACGCAAAATTACTTCTAAACACTATTAAAATATTTATTACCTCATATAATTCACATCAAAATCCTCTCCAAATTCATGCCTTTTAACACAGAAAAGTGTACCCAAAACCTCAGGGAATATTAAATTCGACACGGAAATTTGGCTTCCAATATTGAAGAATTGACAATAATAAAGTATGTTACAAATAGTGCATATTAGAATTTATTATTTTTTGATAAAGAGTTAGATTCGAAACGTTAACTAAGAGGAGATTTAAATGAAAGAGGCATCTCCATGCTACCCAAAGGCATTTATCCCGTATGGGACCTGGGGTGGCAGCTGGTTCCCAGCATGGCATACAAGTCCTTTTGCTGAAGTCGACATAGCTCGATTTGCAGCAGAGGCAATGCCTTTGATCCTCAGGAAAAAGAAGGTCCAGATCAACCAATTAGACTATATGATTAGTGGATCAACCATTCCCTGGCTGTACAAATTCTGGACTTCGCCCTATTTATCACATTGTTTCGGTCACCGCCTGCCCGGGTATCACTTGGAACAGGCTTGCGCTACAGGGTTACAAGCAATTGTCAAAGCAGCTGCTCAGGTTCAGAGCGGTTCGCACCATGCTGTTGGTATTCTTACTTTCGACAAAACAAGCAATTCTCCAGCTGGAGTATTTCCCAATCAAGGCACATACAGACGCACCGAAGTAATCAGTGATATCTGGGATAACTTCGGTTATGATCCATCCACCGGACAATCCGGTTTTGATCAACCCTCCGGACAGACATCAATGATTGCCTGTGCCGGAAGAACAGCGCGGAAGTTTAAACTTGATTTTAATGAAGTTGCCGAATGTGCTTTCCACCGTTACCAGCAGTACTGGGATGCTGTTGATAATGGGAAACTAGATAACATCCTCTTCCCACTGGAAGTCCTCGATGTCAGAGGTCAAAAGATGGGACTCGTCGACGCCGATTTCGGCATCAAACGGTACAAAGCGCTAGGACAATTCACTAGTGAACGTCAACTCGATACTTGTGTCAGCCCGGGTGGCCAGACACATGCTTCTGACGGTATGTTCACAATGTTGATGACCTCAGAAGAGAAAGCAAAAGAACTGAGCGTCGACCCTGGAATCACAATTCAACTTATCGGTTCATCCGAGTACAGGACAACAGCTGGCTTTATGCCGGATGCACCTGGTTATGCTATCAAAGAATTGCTCGAGCGTACCGGTTTAACGATGGATGACATGGTTGCAGTTAACAACCATAATCCATTTGCTGTCAACGACATCGTCTTCTCGAAGATGTTAGACTTTGACTGGCACATGATGAACGCTACTGGCTGTCCGATGGTTTATGGTCACCCACAGGGACCAACCCTCGTTCGTGTGACTGTTGAAGCTCTGGAAAGAGCAGTTGTCGTAGGTGGTGGATACGTATTGATATTTGGTTGCGCTGCCGGAGATGTTGGTATCGCTGCTATCTTCAAGGTCACAGACAGTAAAGGAGGGAGATAATCATGAAATCGATTAGAAAATCTACTCTCCAAAGTCTCGGTTTAGGTAATGTTCTCGAAGTATTCAAAGGTGGGAAACTTCCAGTAAACACAGCCCAGCTCGTAGATGAAGTATTTGGACCTGAGGGAGACCGTGGTTCAATAGTCATTACCGGTGGAAACGGAATCGTCGGTTCCGGAAAAGCCATGCAGCTTGGAGCACGACTCCTTGAGTATGGTATCCCAATCGTAACCCTAGATCTTCCGGACGCACCTGATGGCATCAGCCAGCATTACGATGGACTGAAAGGATCATTCGGTCCGAAGATGGCTGGTGAGATAATGGCTAACATCATCAAGTTAAACTATGATGGAAGGTCATTACCAAAAGGTCTGGCACATTACAAACCAAAATTTGTCCTCGAAGCAATTCCTGAAATTCTCGATCTCAAAAAATCGCATTACGCGATGTGGAGGAAGGACTATCCTGGAATAGAAATCAGGTCGGTCACGTCCGGATTCCCGAACCATGAGCTCGGAGTTGGTATTCTCCACCCGTCCTTCCCACATCAGATCAACAAGATCTGGGAAGTCATTGAACCTGAACCTACCCCGATAACACAACTACTGTGGTCGCTGGGTTTGATTCCCGTTCCGGTTGGTGATTACTGGTCATTTATCCTTGATGTGTTGTTCTGTGGCATTACCCTGACAGCCATCAAGTACAACGAAGTTACCAACATGCCCTTCTGGAAGATCGACAAATTGGTCAGACGCCTTGTCGGTCCGAATCCGGTTAGAGCCCATGATGCTATTGGCTCAGGTGCGAGTTTCCTGACATGGTCATGCCTGCATCATCTGGCTGAGAAATACGGTGAATTGTTCCGTCCGATAGCCGAGTTGAACCGTCGCATGGTCAGTGGTGAGAGCTGGTATTCCAGCAACCGCCCGACAATCGACTGGGAACTCGACGATGCCGAAGAATTCAACGCCATCATCTACGGACCACTGTTCCAGATGACCAGCCTGATGTTAAAAGAGAATCGCGCAGATCTGCCGCATATGAACG
>JABGPL010000142.1:5180-9107 GCA_018644935.1 Calditrichota bacterium
GGGCGAACTTTGTGCTCAGTTCACAAACGGTATTCTGGCTACGATTCGTCGTCAGGGTGCGGATAAAGTCATCAGCACAGTCAAAGAATATCACAAGATCCATCCTGAAGCAGCAGAATCAGCATGGTATCCCGAAGTATTCAACGATATCGGCAAACCGGAATGGCAGCAACTATACGTTAATGCTGAACATGACGGAAATGTTGGTGTTATCACTATCAGCCGTGAATCATTGAATTGGGATGTTGTCGACGAGATGAATCGCGCTATTGACTACCTGAAAGCCGAAGGTATCGGGAACGTGATTGTCACCGGTGACTTCCACCTCTCAACCCAGATGGTCGGAGCGGACACGCAAGAGTTCTATCCTGCACTGGACGACGAAGCTGAGGGATTCCGCGTTGCGAGCAACTGGTCGAAAATGGCAAGACGCTTAAACGATGAGTTTGCTGTCTCAGTCGGTTTCGTCAACGGCAAACGCTGCCTCGGTGGTATGCTCGAATTGTTAATGCATTGCCATTATCTGGTCGCTGAAGACGGAACGCAATTGGGAATGCCGGAAGTGACATTACCTGTAGTTCCAGGTATGGAAGGCTGTCACTGGGCAATCCGCAAAGCCGCTGCTGGCGACATTCCGAAGGTTACAGAAATGTTACTTACAGGTCGATTTGCAAAAGCCAAAGAAACTGTCGGCTGGTTGGCAGATTACACCGGTTCCTTAGAAGATGCACTGGCGAAAGTCTGGCAGATCGCATCTCGCGAAGATCACGGAGTCGCCAGACGAGCCGTAGCCGAAGGCGCAGTGACTGTTGCGCCAGATCTACCCGGCATCGAAATGACAGGTGCCAGACAAGCAATCATGGATTGCGTCCAGGCATCATGTTCCGCCTCATTATCTGATGCATTAGATATACAAGCGAAACATTCCGCAGCTTTCATGCTGAACAAATTATGCCAGAAAGGCGCAATAGGTTCAACTGCAAGAAAGATGCTGAACGTCTGATTAGATTGAACATAACCTAGTGGTAAAACACCCCGCAAACGAAAGTTTGCGGGGTGTTTGCGTAGTACTAACCCCCCCCTGCGAAGTAGGGGAAGAACTAAAGGGGGGGTGAGGATTGTAAGTGTTTGTTTATTCCGTCAGTAGTACACACCTCCGTGCGTGTGAATCTTCCCAAAAGTTTTGTAGCCGGTGTTCTCCAATCCCCTGAATATTCTAATGTTAGTTATTAAGATTCCCCTCTCTTTCCAATACAGCATCATTATTTAATAACTTTTCTGATTAAGCACTAGATTGGATATTCATGTCCGACCATCCCGCGCAAGCGGGATTCGTACCATTGATTTAGACTCGCCCGAATCCTGCTGATCGCGGGAAGGACAGGCAGGAATGCTTATCCTAATGAAACCTGGCAGATGAGGGCATTTGCCAGCTTGATTGGCATTACTGTTACTGCAAGCAAAAAACTACTCCCCCTGAGTCCCCCCCTGCAATAGCAAGTGGGGAAAGGACTTCTCTGTCAATGACAGCTCTTTCTTTTTTGCTCACTTGATCCCATTCTCCCTTGATCACTTTCCAACTTATTTCCGTCACCATCCGTCACATTTCCGTCACCACCTCAATCCCCCACCCACAACCACTTTCCGCCAAAAGGGTGACGAAGTGACGATAATTTTACCCATCACCCCGCTCTGTTCTTAAACATAGCTGACCGTGCCACAAATTGCCCTTCCTCTTGCTCCCATCATTTATCCAACCCCATCTGCTGCAAATCCCTCAACACCTGCTCCGAAAGCTTCTGCCCCACCTGTTCTTCATCTCCAATTACCGCATCGGCTCCAGCTTGAAGGATTTCATCTGAATAGCGTTGGTATCTTGATCGGGCGATGATGTGAGCCTGGGTTGCCATTCTGCGCAGATGGCGGATTATTATCTGGGTTGAGCTGAATGCCGGTGTGGTGATGATTATAATCTTTGCGTGTTCAATACCGACATGTTCGAGTACGTCCGCATGAGTCGCATCTCCCACATACGTTGAGAAACCATGTGCTTCTGCTTTTTCGATCATCTTTGGATTCAACTCGACAACCTTGACCTTCAAGGTTCGACAACACAGCCATTGCCCTATCGCCTGCCCGGCAGGTCCGAAACCGATTATTACGATATCTACGACTTCGTCAGAATTTGTTTCCGGGGTTGGTTTAACTTTCCGTTTTTTCTCAATGAGGTATGCCAGACGAGGAGCCAGGGTTATTAAGAACGGGGTCAGGATCAGGGTGATAATTGCTGTTGATACAACCAGCATATAAATATCATGAGAAATAATGTCACCGTTCCGCGCACTTAAGCCCAGTACAAAGGCGAACTCACCAATCTGTGCCAGGCACATACCGGAAGCCAGCGAAATTCCAACCGGATTCCCCGTTACCTGTAGAATTCCCCAGATCACCAAAGCCTTGCCAAATACAATCAAAACAGTCGTTCCCAGAACGAGTTGCCAGTGGTTGTATATCCAGATCGGATCAGCGACCATCCCGACCGCTCCGAAAAACAGAGTCAGCAGGACAATGCGCAGAGATGAAATATCGGCTCTAATTTGCTGGGCGAAAGCCGAACCGCCGAGCATTATTCCAGCCATAAACGCACCAAGGGCAGGAGACAGCCCAATCTTATGAGCGCCCCAAGTTGCTCCGAAGCTGATTACAACCGCAAAGAGGGTGATCAATTCCCGGTTGTGCTCAACGAATACTTTTGACAAAAACTTTGTAACCGACAGTTTGACAACGATAAACAGGACAGTAGCCAAACCCAGGATCAAAAGGGAAAGTTTACCAAGTTCGATGGCAATTTCGGGTAGTGATCCAGATCCGGATAGGAAAGTGATTAGTATTGCGAGAGGAACTATTGCGAGGTCTTGAACGAGCAGGATTGATATAGCATTACGTCCGAATGCAGATTCCGTCTCGCTCTGGTCGGTGAGAATTCTTAGAACTGCTGCCGTGCTGCTAAGGCATACCATAGCACCAATTGCGATGGATTCAGGCAGTCCTAACCCGAAAATAAAAGAAATTACTGAGGCTATTGCTCCGGTAACTGAGACCTGAAAAATTCCATTAAGCAGTGCTTTCCATCCGAAATTCTTTAACCTGTCCCAGGAAAACTCCAACCCCAGACTGAACAAGAGCAACGCTACGCCCAGTTCAGCGATATGTTCGATATGCTCTGCAGAATTGATAGCTTTTATGCTGGCAGGACCACCTAGCAGCATTCCCGCGAGGATGTAGCCGATCAGAGCACTCTGACCGAGTCGCGTGAAAACAAAACCCAGTACGAGGCATCCCGCCAATAGTATTACAACTTCAAGCAGCATTAATTGTTCCTAAGATGTTTCTTTCAAATCCGGTATCCATTTTGTCCGATTATGCAATTTCAGTAGGTTGGACATTCCTGTCCGACCATCCGTCGAAGACGGGTTCATTAAATGTAACTGTTACTTACTGAATCCGTCTTCGACGGATGGACAGGCAGGAATGCCTATCCTACTTCCCTTGTTCATTTCAAACTTCTATCGTATCAACGTTACTTTTCTTGTTGAATAATAACTATTCGTCCGCATACTAATCAAGTAAACTCCCGATGTAGCATCCTTCCCATCCCACAAAACATGATGAAAGCCAGCCTCAACCTCATTATCCAGCAAATTCGCCACCATTCTCCCGGCAGTATCGAAAATCTTGATGGATACTTCGGATGCTTCAGGAATCTCGTAATTCAGTTGTACTGTGCTATTGAATGGGTTTGGGAAGGCTTCACTCAGGCGGAAATCCATCGGGACTTCAGGTTTCACGGATAAATCCAACACAATGAAATCATCAGTTTGATAGATAGGATTTTCTAATAAACTAATCAAGACTATATCTGTATTA
>JABGPL010000143.1 GCA_018644935.1 Calditrichota bacterium
TCAAAATTGAAGCCAAGGTTGAGGGATTTGATGACGTCTACGCCGAACCAAAGTTTATGATGTTTTCAAGACCGGCTGGATAGGATTTGTGGGCGAATAATTTTTCGCCCCTATTTTCGGGAGAACCGATAACTAAAATCGGCAGGTCAAACATTCCTGTTTGACATTCGGTCGTAAGACCGAAAAATAAGATAGTGTCTTGTCTGCAGCTCCGATCACTCGGAAAGACAGGCAAGAACATGCTGTTCAAGAATAAGATTCTTTCACGGGAATAATCATGTAGCGAGCTACACTCCGCAACATGAAAATAGTCTGAATTATCCCCCCCCCCCTTAGTTCCCCCCCGCAAGCGGGGGGGAGATTTTGGGAGGTTTTTTCCTGAGAAATGAGGAGCAATAATAAAATTCTTGATCAAATCCTATTCTCGGACAGATCTGCTGGCAGGAATGACCAGGTTTACTCAAAACCATGAAAATCTCAGAGATCTTGGCAGTAGTAGAAGTGAACTCGGATTATCTGGATCAGAATCCGCCTTGGGGCGGATGTCGAACAGGAATGTTCGACCTACTGAATTTTTAGGCTCGATCAGAGCGGGATTTTCCATTCTTCCTGGATTTGGAAATAATGAATCATGATTCAGCTTGCAATGAAGGAGAAATTGATGTTTAAAACAATAAAGATAATGTTAATGGTCGTAGCCCTTGCACTGATACTCGGAAAGGTAGTCAATGCAGTACCATTATCATATTACCAACATGTAACACATATCGAGCGGGATTTAAACGATGAGATAATCTGGTTCTGGACTCCGGATACCATGTATGGACCGGTACACTCAAATGATTTTATAGGGCTGAAATACTCACCATACTTCTACGGACCAGTTTCGACATCTCAGAATCAGTTCCAGGAATTTCAGGCTAATCCGTATTTTGAGCTCAGACCAACTTTCAATGCTCCAGTAGTGGAGTTTCCACGGAGTTTGCTCAACCTGAGGAATAATGCATCACCCTGGGTTACCTCTCAAAACGGTCAGATGATGACGTGGATCTATTTGAGAGGAGAACAGGGGATTGATATTTATCAATACCCAAATGGCGGCCAGCGAAGTGACAGCCTGTTTGAACATTTAAACGTTCCAGACAGGCAAGTCATATTTGTTAATGGAGACGTTGAAGTTCAGGGGGTGTTGTCAGGTACACTGACAATTGGGTGCGCTGGGAATATGTACCTGCTGGACGATTGTGTATATGAAGGTGCAAACCGTTTTGGAGGTTTCGAAGAGGATGAAATGCCTCATTTGCTTGGCCTGGCATCAGAAAATAATATCTTCATCGCCAACACTGTTCGGAATGGTCGTGAAAATGGTCTGGGAGATGGTCAAGGTCGGTTAGATCGTCATTCGATTGTTCTAACCGCAGCACTCGTTGCTTTAAATGAATCCTTTACCTTTGAGCACCAGAATGATGATTGGGAAAGATATCAGGGACCTGAACCCGATGAGCGCGGGTACATATATTTAACGGGATCAGTAGCTCAATATAGACGGGGCTTTACTCACCGTTCCAATCATCAGGGAACCGGGTATGGGAAAAATTACGTTTATGATAACAGGTTTCGACATGATGGACCACCCGGATTTGCCCCTGGTGAAAGTGGAATTCTTGATGGACGTTACGACAGAGTTGAGTTGCAGCAAAGGAGAACTTATCAGGTACGTAATGCTGATATTGGGACACTTATCGTCCCTCCCGGAGTCGTTCTCGAACTCGAAGGTCAACAACCGCTTGTCGTCCGCGACAGTTTGATCATGCGCGGAACTGATGAACAACCAATCATGATTCGTCCGGAAAGAGAGCGTGACAGGACTGTTTTCCGTGTTGAGAGAGGTGTCAGGTCGTATGTTGAGCTCGATAATGTCATCTTTGAAGAGTCCATCGAAACACAAATCGACTGCGACAGTTTGAAAGTTACTAATTGCGAATTCAACGGTCCAGCAATCTGGGAAGGGACTATTCAGGTATACGGTAGCAAGTTTACTGGAGAAGTGTCATTGAGCAGTTGGCATCAACTATTCGTTTCGCGCAACGTTTTCCAGGATGGGTTGACCATCGCAGGTGATACAAGGGATGGCCATTTGCTCAATAACACCATTACCGGTAGTAACGCTGATGGTTTGCGTCTTCGGAGATTCCGGAATTTGGAAATCCAAAACAACATCATCGCCTTTAACCGCCAGGGGATTAACAATCAGCATTACGAGGAACCTCATTTAGGATATAATAATGTCTTTGCAAACGTGGTGGACAATTTTGTAGATTGTTCGCCCGGTGACGGCTCAATATCCTTAAATCCCGAATTCGTTAGTCCGCGAAGTTTCGACTATCACCTGATGGAGGGATCACCGTGTATTGACGCAGGAAATCCCGATTCACCCCCCGATTTGGATGGAACTCGAGCGGATATTGGAGCATTATACTTTGATCAACCAAACAATATTGAGGACGTATTCGCTCCGACGAACCTAGAGAGTTTTGAGTTGACAGGTGTTTATCCAAACCCATTCAATTCGACAGCGGTTATAGGTTATTACCTGCCCGAAAAGTCAAATGTAAAGATCAGATTATTTGATCTGGCGGGGAGGTTGCAGATGAGACTTGTTGATAGAGAGTGCAGTGCAGGGAGTCACAAGATAGATTGGACTCCAAAGTCACTTACTGCCGGTATGTACCTCTTGCAGATGCAAGCAGGTGAATTCAACTCAATTCGGAAAGTAATGTTATTGAAGTAATTACGGTTGAGAGGGGCATGTCGCCACGTGCCCTTGTTATTTCAATTTACTGAACCGGACTTCGTCCGGTAGACCCCCCTTTAATTCCCCCCTGCAATAGCAGGGGGGAGAAGGCAACGGAACCCCTGTAAAAGTTAGGGATAAAGAGTAAATGAAACCTTTCAGCAAGAAAAGAAGTTAGGAAATTAATTCCTTGCAGCTGGTGAATGAAAGATTAAGGTTTAGAACAAACACTCCAAATGATGAAGAGATTTAGAAATGCATAAAACGATTAGATTACTTTTATTAGGCGTGATAATTATCATGTACTTTGAGCGGGTGTTACAAGCCGTCCCGTTAACATATTACCAATATGTTACACACATAGAACGATCGGTGTTTGATCAAAATATATGGTTTTGGACACCAGATACAATGGAAGGACCAGTACATTCGAACGGTACTTTTGCGATAAGGTATTCACCGCAATTCCACGGCCCGTTTTCTACTTCACAGGATCATTTTATTGAACATCAAGCGAATCCGCGTTTTGAGGTTCGACCCGTATTTAATGCACCAATGGTCGAGTTTCCAAGAAACTTGGATTTCTTGAGAGATATCGCAAATCACAGGATTTCTTCTCGAAATGGGGAGAAAATGACCTGGATTCGGATGAGGGGAGATGGAGGCATTGATATATTTCAATATCCTGACGGTTCGGATCGACTAGACAGCCTTTTTACCCGCTATCAGCCCTTGAATTACTGGAGGGAGGGGATGGTAATCTTCGTTGAGGGAGATGTTGAGGTTGAGGGTACTTTGGCAGGTAAAGTAACAATCGGCTGCTCGGGAAACATGTATTTACTCGATGACTGTGTTTATCAAGGTGCAGACAGGAATGGACAATTTGATCAAGGTTGGATGCCGCACATGCTGGGACTGGCCTCTGAACGTAATATTTTCATCGCAAATACTGTGAGGAATGGTCGGGAGAATGGGTACTTTGAGGATCGTAATAATCTCAATCGGCACTCGATTATTATTAATGGTGCTCTTGTTGCACTAAACGAATGCTTTACATTCGAACAGCAAAATGATGACTGGGATAGGTACCAGGGTCCCGAACCGGATGAACGTGGGCGTATCTATCTGACGGGATCGATTGCCCAGTTCAGAAAGGGTTACACGCATCGTTCGCAACACCAGGGAACAGGCTTTGGGAAAACTTACCACTATGATTTCAGGTTTCTAAGAGACGGCCCACCAGGATTTGCTCCTGAAAGCAATGGAATTATTGACGGACGGTATGAAAGACTTGAACTATATCAACGCAGAGATTATCGAATACGTAATGCCAATATTGGAACTCTTATAGTACACTCCGGAGTAGAGCTTGAACTCGAAGGACAGCAACCGCTTGTGGTTCGGGATAGATTGATAATGCGGGGGGCAGAGGATAGACCAATCACGATTCGTCCTGAAAGAGGCGGTGATCGTACTCTTTTCAGGGTTGTCAGGGGTCCTCACTCCTATGTAGAACTCGAGAATGTCATTTTTGAAGAATCTATAGAAACACAAATTAACTGCGACAGTTTGAAAGTTATAAATTGCGAGTTTAATGGACCAGCGAACTGGGAAGCGATTATTCAAGTGACCGGGAGCAAATTCGCCGACGAAGTCAGCATGAGTAGCTGGCATCAACTACTGGTTACCCATAGTGTTTTTGAAGATGGACTTACCATTGCTGGTGATACACGTGACGGGCATTTGCTTAACAATACAATTGTAAGCGGCAGAAACTCCGGATTACGCCTCCGACGATTCCAAAATTTAGAAATCCAAAACAACATCATTGCCTTCAACCGGCAGGGAATTAACAACCTGCATTATGAAGAACCTCTGTTAGGCTACAATAATGTCTTTGAAAACGAAGTGGGTGATTACATAGATTGTTCGCCCGGTGATGGCTCAATATCTGCAAATCCTCAATTTGTGGATCAACGCGAAAGTGATTACAATCTGAATGAACGTTCACCTTGCATTGATGCAGGTAGTCCCGGTTCACCTGCCGATCTGGATGGAACTCGAGCCGATATTGGGGCATTCTATTTTGATCAACCAAATCGTGCCCCTGATGTATTCACTCCGGCGAATGTCGAGAGTTTTGAGTTGATTGGAGTTTATCCAAACCCGTTCAATTCGAGCACGACGATTGGTTATTATTTACCAGTCAATTCGAATGTGACCATCCGAGTGTTTGATTTGGCTGGTCGGTTGCAAAAATCGCTAATCAACTCTGAGAGGGATGCCGGAAGTCATGAAATAGAATGGAATCCAAAGTCATTTAGTGCCGGGATGTATCTCTTGCAGATGCAGGCTGGAGAGTTTAGTGCTCTGCAAAAGATGATGTTATTGAAATAGTTAGGCATAGGGGCATGTCGACACATGCCCCTACGCCTATCTTTGTGAGTGATGAATCTGGCTTTGAAAGGGAGAGCCTCCATCCATTCCCCCTGCAAGCAGGGAGAAAGAAATAGGATTCTTTTTCACCTAATGAGCGACTAAAATGAATTCAACTTTTAGAGAGATCCCCATGAGGAATTTGAAATGATACAAATGATGAGATCATTTGTAATGTTAATACCATTTGTTCTGATTTATGGGCAGATGAGCCTTGCAGAACCTTTAACGTACTACCAATTCGTAACAAATATTGAGCCATCTGTGCGGGGAGAAATAATCTGGTTCTGGACACCTGATACTTTTTACGGACCAGTGCATTCAAATGACTATATTGCATTAAAATACTCTCCCCAATTCTATGGTCCGATATCGACCGCGAGGGAGCGCTTTCGTGAGTCTCAAGCCAACCCCTATTTTCAGTTTTCTCCAGTATTTAACACTCCTCCAGTTGAGTTCCCACAATTCTTGCAGAGTCTACGAAATCAGGCAACTCCCTGGGTTCCATCTCAAAATGGTCAAAAAATGACCTGGATAAAGATGAGGGGTGATCACGGAATAGATATATATCAATATCCCCACGGCACACCTCGAGCCGACAGCCTCTTCGAACACCTCCCAGTTCCAGATGACCAAATAATCTTTGTAGATGGTGATGTTGAAGTCGAGGGAACACTGGTCGGCACTTTATCAATCGGAAGCTCGGGAAATATGTACCTGCTTGACAATTGTGTATATGAAGGTGCAAGCGAAACTGGAGGATTTGAAGAAGATGAAATGGATCATAAACTGGGTCTTGCTTCCGAACAGAATATCTACATTGCAAACACCATGAGGAACGGTCGGGCGAACGGGTGGGAGCGAAATTGGCGCAATCTTGATCAACATTCAATAGTCATCACCGCAGCTCTGGTTGCACTTAACGAATCCTTTACCTTTGAACATCAGAACTTTCATTGGGAAAGATATCAGGGTCCTACTCCGGATGAACGCGGATACATTTATTTGAAAGGATCAATAGCTCAATATCGACATGGATACATTCATCGATCAAATCATTCGGGAACCGGTTATTCAAAAAGTTACAGGTATGACCGTAGATTTCGACGAAACGGTCCGCCCGGATTTATGCCAGGAGATAATGGTATTTATGAGGGTCGGCATGACAGAGTTGAGCTTCAACAACGCTGGTCTTACCGGATAAGAAACGCGAACATTGGTACTCTTATTGTCAATCCTGGTGTTGTAATTGACTTCGAGGGAGAGCAACCACTTGTAGTTCGCGACAGCCTTATTATGCGTGGTACAGACGAGTTTCCTATTATTATCCGGCCAAAGATACCGGGAGACCGCCCATTGATTAGAGTAGCTGGTGGAGGTAGATCACTCATAGATATTGACAGAGTCATTTTTGAAGCTTCCACTGAGACTCAATTCAGGTGTGACAGCATGAAAGTCATCAACAGCGAGTTTAATGGACAGGCAATATGGGAAGGCAATATACAAGTGAGCAGGTGTAGATTCTCAGGTGAAACGTCTCTGAGCAGCTGGAATCAGCTTTTGGTTTCACACAACGTTTTTGAGAATGGGCTAACAATTGCTGGCGATACGCAAGGTGGACATATACTCAATAACACAATTACAGGTGGACTAAGGTCTGGACTTTACTTACGTCGGTTCCGCAATTTAGTGGTTGAGAATAATATTATTGCTTTTAGCAGATTCGGAGTAAACAACCATCACTTCGCTGAACCCAACATGGGCTATAACAACGTTTTTGGAAATGGGGTTGACGATTATGTGGATTGTAGGTCCGGTGAAGGTTCAATATCTTTAAATCCTGATTTTGTCGATTCACGCAGGGGAAATTACCACATCACGGAAGAATCCCCCTGTATAAATGCAGGCAATCCAGATTCACCGCGTGATCCGGATGGAACGAGAGCTGATATTGGAGCATTTTATTTTGATCATCCGAACGGTGCCCCCGAGAATTTCGCTCCGACTAATGCAGAGTGTTTCGAGTTGAGGGGAGCGTATCCGAATCCGTTCAATTCATCGACCACGATTGGGTATTATCTGCCCGTAAAGTCACATGTAACCATCAGGGTGTTTGATTTGGCAGGGAGGTTGCAGATGAGACTGGTTGAAAGAGAGAGCAATTCAGGGAGTCACAATATAGAGTGGACTCCAGAGTCACTTAGTGCGGGGATGTACCTCTTGCAGATGCAGGCAGGTGAGTATAGCTCGATTCGGAAAGTAATGTTATTGAAGTAATTGCGAGGAAATGTAGGGAGTGTTGCAACGTGCCCTTCTCCCAATTAAAACGTAATTGTTTCAATTTACTTAACCGGACTTCGTCCGGTAGACCCCCCTTTTTTTCCCCCTGCAATAGCAGGGGGGAGAGAGCGATGGAATCCCTGTATTATTGGAGTGAGAGGGCAACTGAATCCCTACAACAAGAAATGAGTTGGGAGGGGAGTTTCGTGAAAAGGAACGAAAGAACGATTAAGGTTTAGAACAAACACTTAAAATGATGAGGAGATTGAGAAATGCATAAAACGATTAGATTACTTTTAATAAGTATAACATTTGTCTTATTATTTGGACAGATGACAAATGCCGAACATTTACCCTACTACCACTATGTAACCAACATTGAGCGGACCGTGCAGGACGAGATAATCTGGTTCTGGACCCCGGATACAATGAAAGGACCTTTCCATTCTAATGACTACGTTGGAATTCGTTGGTCACCGAGATTTTACGGCCGATTCTCCACATCCCAAGACAGATATCTCGAGTATCAGGCAAATCCATATTTTGAGTATGAACCTATTTTCAACGCACCACCTGTCGAGTTTCCTGGAAGATTGGATAACCTCAGGCGCCGCCCATTCCCGTGGGTTCCTTCCCAAAATGGTAGGAAGATGACATGGATTAAAATGCTTGGGGAACAGGGAATAGATATATATCAATATCCGCATGGAACTCCACGAGCTGACAGCCTCTTTGAACACCTCCCAGTTCCCGATGACCAAATAATCTTTGTCGATGGGGATGTTGAAGTCGAGGGAACACTATTCGGCACTCTAACAATCGGTTGCTCGGGAAATATGTACCTGCTTGACGATTGTGTCTATGATGGTGCAAGTCGAGTTGGAGGATTTGAAGAGGATGAAATGCCTCACATGCTGGGGCTTGCTTCTGAGCGGAATGTAATTATCAAGAATACAATTCAGAACGGACGGAATAATGGTGGGGATAATTGGGATGGTCCCATGAACCGCCACTCAATTATCATCACTGCCGCTATAGTGGCTCTGAATGAGTCCTTTACGTTTGAGCAGCAAAATAACGACTGGGACAGATATCAAGGACCTGAACCGGATGAACGTGGGTATATATTTCTAAAAGGATCCGTTGCTCAATATCGGCGTGGATACGTTCATCATTGGAACCATCAAGGAACAGGTTATGGAAAGGATTACGACTATGATAACCGGTTTCGCCGGGATGGACCACCGGGATTAGGTCCTGCTGAAATTGGTGTTGTTGAAGGAATTCATGATCGAATAGAGTTACGAGTTCGAAGAACATATCAAATTCGCAATGCCAGTATAGGTACATTTATAATCTCACCTGGTGTAGAATTGGAGCTCATTGGACAACAACCTCTTGTGGTTCGAGACAGCCTGATTATGCGTGGCACGGAAGATCTTCCTATAAGGATTCGTACTGGAAATCCCGAAAACCGAACTCTTTTCCGAGTTGAAAGAGGTGCACAGTCTTATG
>JABGPL010000144.1 GCA_018644935.1 Calditrichota bacterium
GGATTGTTTGAGGTTGGGTAGAACAACTGCTGAAGTTGATTGTCATCAAGTTCGTCAGGCAAGGGCCAACCCAGACCCAGGGCTTCCGCCCTGGCCACGAGCTTTTGAATAAGGCCAATACTGGTTCTGGTGACGGCCTGTATCTGACGGATAGAAAGCCCGGCAGCGAGGCGTAGCCGAAGGATATCTCGAAGTTTGCGCATTGTGATTCTCGGTGTTGCCATGAGCGGCTCCCTGAAAAAAGGAGGCACCATAACAAAGTGAATATTTACAATGCGTTAGGTAGGAATCCGGCTTCGTGAACACCTAATCCGGAAAATCAGCCAAAGTGTTCACGATGGACCGGATTGGGTGTTCACGATGGAGCGGATTGGGTGTTCACGATAAAACGGATTTGGTGTTCACGATGACCGGAATATGCAGCCAGCATCACTCAACCTGATATCAAGGCTCAAATCCGGTTCTTCGAATACTGTAATCTTGATCAGATCCCCGGACTCAAGTTTGTAATCAGACAGCTGATCGGCCAGCGTTGAACTGACACTCAGCAGTAACAGCACAAGGAATTGGATTAACAGGCGCATAACGAACGAAGTGAAATTTTCGGAGGGGAAATATAGCAGAAAAAAGTGTTTGCAGCGAAGAAGGAATCAGCAAGGAAATCCAGCTTTGATTCTACAGCTTTTTTACCAAGGCCTATGATGCTAAGAAATCAAGATACTTTTCTGGTAGCAAATACGCTTGAACATACTCTCTCACGCTTTCTTCCAGCTCATTAACACACTGTGCGTGAGAATACCCCGCTTTACATATCTTCGTGACGTTTGCCTCAGTGAAGTCCTGGTATTGCTTACTCAAATTCCTTGGCATATCAAAGTATTCAATGGCGGTCTCCCGATCCATTGATTTGAAGACATTCATCACCAGATCATTAAATGTGCGGGCCTTGCCAGTTCCCACGTTAAACAGTCCTCCCAGGTTGTTGTCAAGAAAGAACATCGTCATGTCCACGGCGTCCTTTACATACACGAAATCACGTTTCTGGTCACCGTCTAGCATGTCGGGTTTATTTGACTTGAACAATCGCATTTTCCCATCGTTCTGAATATCTTCAAATGCTTTGTTGACCACGCTTTTCATTTCATTTTTGTGATACTCGTTTGGCCCAAAGACATTGAAATACTTTAATCCGACAATGCTATCGATGGCGCCCGTCTCGATCGCCCAATTATCAAAAAGAAGTTTTGAATATCCGTAAAGGTTCAAAGGCCGAAGCCGAAAGCTGAGCCCATGATCATCATCAAAGCCAAGACTTCCATCACCATAGGTTGCGGCCGAAGATGCATAAATAAACCTGATCCCTCTGCCGAGCGCATATTCAGCAAGCTCTTTCGTATAACGGAAGTTCAAGTCCATTATCTGATCACCGTTGCTGGCAAGCGTGGACGAATTCGCCCCTAGGTGGAATATGGCTTCCGCTCCCAAATCCTTTCCTTCGAGAAAAGCCCTGCGGAACATATCGATGCTCCAGACATCCCGGAATTTTAATCCCAGTAGGTTGCGCCACTTTGATGATTCCCCGAAATCATCAACAATCAGCACATCAGTATGTCCTTCCTTGTTCAGGCGCCAGACAAGCGCACTACCTATGAACCCAGCCCCCCCAGTCACTATGATCATTATCCTATTCCCGAAAAAGATTGGAACGACAACAACAAACCTTTAGCTTGCTCTTATCTTGTTTACCAAGAGCGTTGTAGAAAGCGGAAGCTCTCTCGCTACGAGATGCAATCGTCCACCGTTATTGAGCACAGTTTCAGCTTCTATACAATTTTCACCGTACTCTTCTGAATTTACATGCACATGTGGTTTTATATCCTCAAGAAAATCACGCGGGTCACTTTCTTTAAACAAAAACACAAAATCAATCATCTCCAAAGCGGCCAAAAGCCCAATCCGCATCTCCTCGGCAATGAATGGTCGATCAGCTCCTTTATAGCTTTTTATCGACGAATCAGAATTGACTCCAACAATCAAAACATCCCCCTGCTTTTTAGCCTCTTTCAGGACATGGATATGGCCATAATGGACAATATCGAAGCTACCATTTGTCGTCACAATGGAACACGACTCTTCTCTAAGCTTACTTGCCAGCGCTGCCAGCTCGCCCCGCGATACTATTTTCTCTTTTCCCATACTAACTCTTGTTTTCTCTAAGTGTTCAGCCGGCATGTTGGAAGGGATTCGATGTTAACAGTACAAAAACCAAAGAAAACGTGTTCATCTATGTCGTTCTCAATATTTCCAAGTGACACATTTCTTCAAACATCTGCATCGGTCTACCATTAACATGGCACTAATTTCTACTTATTTACATCTCACCGTCTTTAACGCTATTGGTAAAGGAATAGGCGCGATCATCCCGCTTCTCATCCTGATTCTGTTTGGCGTGTCAAACGATCTGGATTTATTTTTATACGCCTATGGGTTAATTCTATACCTTGTAAACATCGTCACCCCATCGATTGAGACAGCTGTAGTCCCTCATCTGATAGAGACTAGATTCAAAGAATTGGATCTGAAACAACACCTTTCTCGTTTGAGTACTGCCGGAATTTTGATAGTACTTGGCATCTTCGTTGCTCTATCTCTGTCTTTAGACTTTCTCCTTCCGGAACTCGGGTTTTTTAGTCATACAGAAGTCGATGAAGTTAAAGACTATCTCTACCCTTTCACCCTTTTCCTAGCATTAGCGGTGTGGAACAGTTTTCTCACAGGAATACTCAATTCTATTTCGCTGTTTAAGCTCGCATCGGTTTCAATTATCGCACGAAATCTAACGACCATGCTCCTAATGCTTCTAGGCACCCAATTCGGATTCGGAATTGAGACTCTCATAACAGCCTATACAGTAGGCGAAATAATCAGGACGATAGTTCTCAGCACAAGCATCCCCGAGCCGGGCCTAAGGCCAAGGCCCACCACCCGAGGCTATTTCTCTGACAATGCCATCAAAGAAATCGGAAAAAGTCTATTTTTTCAAGTTGCAGGCTCCGCCTTTCTGGGCGTGAATCTGATCGTAGACCGGTCGATGGCCAAACTGGTCGATACGGAAGGAAGTATCTCAATCTTGTTTTACGCAGATCGGATCTACTCGCTCGGTTTCTTTGTATTGTTCGCTGGTCTGTTGCCGATATTGACAACTATTGTGAGCAAAAAGCACTTTGATGAACACAAAGGTGATGCGGGAAAACTATTTACCGAGCTGACTTCAATGGCGAGAATAATAGGATTGATCGCTCTATTTCTAACGATAGCGGCATTGTCCATGAGTGATCTCGCTGAGTATTTGGTTTTCCTGACTGGCCAGGTAGACAAAGAAAGCACTGAGCTACTCATCGTAACGCTGCAACTTATGGTGGTAGGCTTAGCCCCGCAAATCATGAGTTCGATTTACTCGAGAGGTCTGATAATTCTGAAAAATACCAGACTAATACTGGTCGTCGGAATCATCATCGTATTCCTCAACGCAAGTGGTAACTATTTTTTTATTGGATTGATTGGATTGCCAGGTATCGCGTTGAGCACTACTATATCGCATACGGTCTGCGCTCTACTGTTTTACGTTGGATTTAGAAGCCTGATGATTCACCCGCCTCAAGCCTGACCGTAAAACAACCCTAACACCGCCCCTAGAAGCCCTGAGTAATAGTTATGTTCAACCGAATCAAAAACCTGTTAGTTGGCATCAGGAATATGCGAAAGCATGCAAAACTGGTACGAGACCTCATGCTGGACACCTACCTGCAAAACCATCTTTTCGGAAACCCCAAATATGCTGACGTCAGCAGGTACCTCAATACTTTCGAATTCAGCGTGTTTTCTCAAAACGGCGAGGATGGAACTCTGGAGGAAATATTCAATCGCATAGGTGTCACCAACAAATTTTTTGTGGAAATTGGCGTTCAGGATGGGAACGAGTGCAACAGCAGCTTCCTGTTCGTGAAAGGATGGGAGGGACTTTGGATAGAAGCTGACCCAAAAATGCTGCCAAATATCAAGAAGCATTTCAGCGCTATGATTGACCAAGGGCGGCTTACCGTTGTCAGCGAATTCGCTTCGCCAGACAACATCGAAACACTTCTTGCACATTCATCGGTACCAACTGAGCCCGATTTACTCTCCATCGACATTGACGGTAACGACTACTGGGTATGGCAACGAATAGAGAAATCAAAACCGAGAGTTCTCGTCATTGAATACAATTCGGCTATTCCGCCAACACATGAATGGATTATGGATTTTAACCCATCACACAGATTCGACCTGACGACTCACTTCGGTGCATCGCTCAAGTCCCTGCAACAACTTGGAGATCGAAAAGGTTACAGCTTGGTGGGTTGTGACTTCACAGGAACGAACGCTTTTTTTGTCCGCTCTGATCTGGTCGGAGACCGTTTCGTCGGCCCGTTCACGTCGGAAAATTACTATGAGCCATCGAGATACTTCTTAGCAAGCAGACATTTCGGACACAAGCCTAAGTTCGGTCCATACGTTACCGACAACTAATGTTATTGCTCTTCACAAAGTTGAATCGACCATATAATCTAGATACTGCCGTCCCTGAGAATAAGCAAGATGGATTTGCTTACATCCGAAATCAATCCAGGGATCTGATATCAAGCATCAGCTGACAACGGGAAGCGGGTTTCTAAATGCGTGGGACATTGCCATCACCGCGCACATCCACCCTTTCTCCGAGCTCATTAACGCACCCAACAGCCTTCGCCGGATTACCCAAGACCAGTGTAAACGCTTCCACATCTTTTGTGACTACGCTACCGGCTCCAATCATGCAGTATTGGCCGAGAGTCACACCGCCCACGATAGTGGCATTGGCGCCGATTGAAGCCCCTTCTTCGATATATGTTTCCACCAGCCAGTCAGACTCCTTCAACGCTAGGTCCTTCATCGCAGGCATCCGAGGGCTTCGTGGACGACGGTCATTTGTAAAAACCACACCGGGTCCTACGAAAACATAATCTGCAATATGCACGCCCTTCCAGAGCATCACATTGTTCTTGATGGTCACACCATTACCGACTGTTACTCCGGATTCAATGAATGCATGGTCGCCAATGTTACAATCCTGTCCAACAAACACCTCAGCCATCAAATGGGCGAAGGCCCAAATTTTGGTGTCTTCACCGATCTGGCCGGTTTCGACGAGTGCAGTAGGATGGATGTAGGCTATACTCATAACTTCGCTCTTCGTTTCTCAGCTTTACGTTCAGAATACCAGGCGCATCGTATTGCGCTCACGCCTGCTTGGTCATTCTTCCGCCGATTAGATGAGATGATCTAACTGGCATCCAAGGCTATTTTGCTCATTTAGCAACAATTCGCCCCTAACTATCATATCCGGATAGACACTGATGAGATAGGTTATCCAACGTCCCATCGATGAGGCCCTGTAAATCCATCGGATGTGACAAAAGATACGTTTTGCCGCATAGAAACTCATTGAAACTCTGCCCAGACTAGGTAGGCTCTCCAATTTTCCGTGACCCAAGGTCACATGGCGCTTAATAGAAAGCAATTCCTCAGAAAATTTTAGTGTGTCTGGTGTTGGTTTATTCCAATGTCGATATCAAAATCTTCAGTTAGAGGTTGGTTAGAAAAAAATGGATGAACAAAAGCTTCGTATTGCTGTAATCGGGATTCGCAATATGCCTCCTAGCAGCGGCTCAGCCGGAGAGGATAAATTTGCCAGCGAACTTTATCCACGTTTGGTGGAACGCGGTCATGAAATGACGGCATATCTGCGAGTTTACCAAAAACCGTTTCCTGCAATGCGCAAATACAAGGGCGTAAAGCTGGTTTATCTGAAAACCACTCGTCGCAGCGGATTTGATACGCTGCTGCACTCAATGAAGGCGACGTTTCATATTATTTTCAGTAATACGGTCGACGTGGTGCATATACATAATGGAGGAAATAGCATTTGGGCCATATTTCTTCGCTTGGCAGGAATGAGAGTGTTTGTCAGCCAGGATGGGGTTGACTGGAATCGTGAGAAGTGGCCTTTGTATGCAAAACTCTATCTCTATGCTTCATCTCTCGTTACAGCTTTCGTTCCTAATGACGTAATTATTGACAATGTTTTTTCCAAAAAATTTTTTGAAGATCGATTTAAAAAGACTTTTTCATTCATACCCTATGGAAGTGAAGTACCAGAAATCGATGATGATGATGATGAGATTCTTCGAACACTAGGGGTTAAACCAGGAGAATATTTCTTATTCGTCGGGCGGTTTATTCCAGATAAGGGGCTTCATTATCTCATTCCGGCCTTCGAGCAAGTTGAAACCGACAAGAAACTAATCCTAGTTGGTGGTTCACCAAACCCATCCAGCTATGAAAAGGAAATTCAGGAAACTTCTGATTCGCGAATCGTTTTCCCGGGATATGTATATGGCGATGACGTCGTCCGTTTAATGAAAGATGCATACTCGTATATTCAACCGTCGGATGTGGAGGGCCTGTCACCGGTAATCCTCATGGTAATGGGCCTCGGTACTCCCTTAATTTGCAGCGATATTGAGGAGAATAAATTTATTGTTCGAACCGACGCCGGGACTTTTACTCGAGGAAACATTGACTCGCTTTCGGAACAACTCAAATTTGCCCTAAATAATCGCAAATTCCTACGAGAGCGAGCGACAAGAGGCAAGGAAATGGTTTATCAACGCTTTAACTGGGAAAAGGTCACAGATGAACATGTAGCGTTGTTCAGCGGTCAAAGTAAGCACGTTGGCGATGATGCAGATCTGTCAGGTTAAGCTCAATTCAGAATCCACTGCTTCAGTTTAATTTGGACTCAGAATCTAAATAGTTGTATTTCTAAATAATCAAGGGAAATAGATGTGATGAAGCTTGGTGTAGTAGGTCTGGGATATTGGGGACCGAATATTGTTCGAAATGCTGTTGAAAACTCACGGATTTCTTCGGTTACTGTGTGTGACATGAATCCAGACAATGTCAAAAGAGTGACGGACAAATATGCAGTCAGGGTCGCGGACTCTTACAATGCTATGCTCTCCTCTGATGTGGATATTATTGCAGTGATTACTCCGATATCCACTCATTATACTTTGGCAAAGAAGGCCTTGGAGGCCAGTAAGCATATTCTGGTTGAAAAACCATTTACAGTGAAACCAGAAGAAGCAGAAGAGCTGATACAAATCGCCAAAGAGAAGAATCTAAAGATCCTCGTTGATCATACTTTTGTTTATACCAGTGCTGTCCGAAAGCTGCGTGAGATGGTTGATTCTGGAGAAGTGGGTAAAATTTATTATTTCGATTCAGTTCGCGTAAATTTAGGATTGTTTCAGCATGATGTGAACGTGGTCTGGGATCTGGCACCTCATGATTTTTCTATTATGAACTTCCTGGTTAGTGAAAAACCTGTAGCTCTATCCGCCCAAGGGGCAGCTCATATTGGCGCCCCCGGGATCCAGAATATGTCGTATATCCACGTCGAATTTGGAAGCGGACTGGTTGCTCATTTCCATGTGAATTGGCTTTCACCCGTCAAAATCAGAAAGACGCTGATCGGCGGTAGCAAAAAAATGATCGAATACGACGATCTTAACGTAGTAGATAAGATCAAAGTGTACGACAAAGGTGTTGTGGTTCAGGATGTCAAGGATGACGAGGAATTCTACAAAGAGTTAATCCAGTATCGGAGTGGGGATGTACATGTTCCTCAGATAGATAATACTGAAGCGCTTCAGGTAATGATCGACCATTTCCTTGACTGTATAGAGCAGGATCGCTGTCCGGATACCGATGGAGACTCGGGCCTGAAAGTAGTTAAGCTGCTGGATGCGGCAGAGCGTTCAATGGCCGCTGGCGGTGCAAAAGTTCAAATATAGCTCTTTTCCGTAGATTAAAGTTGTGCTTCCTTTTAGTTGGAGAATAATGTGAAAGTCCCCTTCTTGTCTTTGAATACCGCCACAGAGACCGTTCGCACAGATGTGATGAAGCGTTTTGAAAGCATTATAGACAGCACCGGATTTGTGTGTGGAAAAAACGTAGCGGAATTCGAGGAGTCTTTTGCAGCGCTACATGGTGTGAAATATACCGTGGGGCTTGATTCTGGAACGGCCGGTAATCAGCTTGCAGTCATGGCTTCCGACATTGGGAATGGCGATGAAGTCATTGTTCCCGCAAACACCTTTATCGCAACAGCTGAAGGGGTTTCCATGGCAGGAGCAACCCCCGTCTTTGTGGACGTTCTTCAAGATACTTTTAATATAGATCCTGACGCAATAGCGAAGGCAGTAACCCAGCAGACCAAAGCTATAAATCCGGTGCACCTTTTCGGTCAACCAGCAGACATGGATGCCATTCGTTCTGTTGCGGACAGGTACGGATTAAAAATACTCGAAGATTGTGCTCAGTCCCACTGCGCAGATCACAAGGGACAAAAAACGGGAGGTTTGGGTAATACCGCGAGTTGGTCGTTTTATCCGGGGAAAAACATGGGGGCTTGGGGCGAAGCCGGAGCACTGACCACGAATGACGAAGGTGTTTATCTCAAGGCTCGAATGTTAAGGGATCATGGGAGTTCAGTTAAGTATCATCATGACTTGGTTGGACATAATTTCCGGATGTCGGAATTCCAAGGTGCTGTATTAGCTGAAAAATGTAGCCATATTGAGCGCTGGACAGAGAAACGTAGACAGGTTGCGAGTTGGTACGATCAAGGACTGAATGGAATTCCAGGAATCGTCCCACCTGCTGTTATGGAAGGGGTAAGTCACGTTTACCATCTATACGTGATCCAGGTGAAGAACGGGAAGCGAGAAGCATTACAAGAATACCTGGCAGAAAATG
>JABGPL010000145.1 GCA_018644935.1 Calditrichota bacterium
CCGGACCCTGACTCGCTGTATTATGAGGAAGCTCTTTGGGGAATTACCAACACATTAAGAGCTCCGGACTACTGCAACTCTGTCCTTCAGGTCAGTTATGGATTCAATGAACGCGACAGCATATTCATAGCAACCTATATGGATGTTATGGCATCCACGGAGTGCTATGGGTTCCGATTAACCGGAAAATATCAGAAAGGTGATCACGAACATCAGTTTGGAACGTACCGCGGTTCGAAAGTTCTTCGCACAGCCTGGCACCTATCTCTTAACAAAACTCTTTGGGGTCTTGATATTCAGCCAAGGGTGATCTGGTTTGATACGGAAATTGATCCAACGGGAATCGAATTTCTGGAAATCAGTGAGGGAGAGGACTCTGGTGAATCTTCTGAAAATGCTCCTGAGGTAAAACAAACGGCATCAAAAACCAGGATAGAAATTACTGCCACAGTCAGGTTCTAATTTCTTTTTGACAATTGGCCAGAAAAGAAAATGAAAATACAACCCGGACGGCAATGTCCGGGTTGTATTTTCTGTTCAGTAGCGTAGGCAATCCTGCCTGCGTAACATTCACGGCTCATTTCACACGCGCAGAGGCGTGTGCTACTGGATATGGAGAAATGTATTGATTATGCGAGCACTAAGAGTTAAAAACGGCGAATTGGGAATGAAAGATGTCCCAAAACCGGAATGCAATGAAAATGAAGCCCTGATTCGCGTGGAAACTGCTGGAATCTGCGCAACCGATATCGAGATAGTTAAAGGGTATATGAATTTTCAAGGAACTCTCGGTCATGAGTTCGTCGGCATCGTCGAAGAATGCGATGCTATGCCGGGGCTCATTGGGCAACGTGTTGTCGGTGAGATTAATTCCGCGTGTGGACACTGCGATGCTTGCAGAAATGATTTGCCACGTCACTGCCCTAATCGAGATGTTCTGGGTATCTCAGGAAGAGATGGTGCATTCGCGGAGTATCTCGTTTTACCTGCCTGGAACCTGCATGTTGTACCTGATGAAGTAAACAACAACTCAGCGGTCTTAATCGAACCATTAGCCGCAGCATGTGAGATACTTGAGCAGTTTCATTTATCGCCCTCAACTCCTGTGTTGCTGATCGGTGACGGAAAACTGGCTCATCTAATTGCTCGGGCAATGACACGAAGTTTCTGTCTGGTTGAGGTGGTCGGTCGCTCTGAGAGCAAGGTTCGCAGGATGAAAGGACATATCTCAAAAGGTTATTTGAACGCATCTCCTCCAGGACAGAAGTATCCTGTTATTATTGAAGCATCTGGATCTCCAAGCGGGTGGCGAACGGCAATGAAAGCTATTCAACCTCAGGGTACAATCATCTTAAAAAGCACCTATTCATCCACCTTGAAATTCAACCCTGCCCCATTAGTGGTCAATGAAATTACGGTTATCGGATCGAGGTGTGGACCATTCAAACCAGCTATTACAGCCTTGAATACTGGGTTAAAAGTTGATGATATCATTGATGAGGAATTTGATATCAGCAATTGGGAAGCGGCATTCAAAAAAGCTCAGGAACCGGATACACTCAAAGTTCTCTTCAGGTTTCAGAAATCTTGAGCGGAAAACCGAATCACTACTCAATAAAGCACCCCGTTATTGCTGATCCGAATATTAATGAGGATGAGTGGGAAAACTTTTGGCAGGATGCAGTAAACGGCACAATATTCAATTCACTCCGTTTCCTCTCCTATCATGCACCTGAAAGGTTCAACACCCATCATCTGACCTTCCGCAGAAATGGGAATCTGGTTGGATTGCTGCCTGCTGTAATTTCAGAAGCTGAAGATGGCGCAAAGACATGGATATCGCACCCTGGAGCTTCTTATGGGGGGCCCGTTTGGTCACCAAGCTTGAGATATCATCACCTTGAATCTCTGCTCGATGCGATGATCAACTATGCTCATGACATCGGGATTAACCAAATCCGATTGACTCCACCTCCAGTGATCTATAATGAATTCCCCGAACAGCAACTTGATTTTGCACTTCAAAGAAAGGGATTTGAAGTCGTTAGAACTGAACTTACCCAGGGAGTTCGACTCGATATTCCTGAAGATGAATTGCTCGGTTCATTCGTAAACAAAACAAGAACAGCATTCAGGCGAGCGGAGAAGCTTGGTTTGAAATTCCGAGTCATTGAAAATCCGACTCAAGCCGAATTTGACAGATTCTGGGAAATCCTCGTGGAAAACAGAGCCGGGCTCGGCGTAACTCCGGCACATAACAGAAAAGAAATTGAACTCCTGCACAATCTCGTCCCTGAAAACTTGATGATGGCAGTGGTTGAGTATGAAGGGCAGATTATCTCCCTCATTTGGAATTTCGGATGTAACAGCCGCACAGTTCTTGAATTCTACATGGCACATCAGGAACCCTTTCAGAAATTACGCCCCGTACCATTCTTGACCTATCATTCAATACTGTGGGCAAGAAGCCAGGGTTACCGATATTTTGATTTTGGAATTTCCTCTATCGACAGTGATCCGACCTGGGGACTGCTCAGGTTCAAGGAAAATTTCAATGCCCATCATTTCCTGCGTCAGACCTACCAAAAGAACATTGAAGCCTGAACTTAAACCTCAGCAATACTGCATCTGGTGTGACAATCCTCTGAATTTGGCACGTCGTCAGGATTGGAACGCATGAGTTTCGCATATGCTAAAAAGAAATTCCATTATATCTACAACCGAATAATCTCTCGCCACAGGATAAAACGGCGCGTGGGGTCATGGTTCGATGTGGACTGGAAAATAAAGGCTAGAAACGCTGACCGGAAAACCTGGGTTGATGTATACGATAAATCCTGGGAAAACTGGTCAAAACAGGATCTTGCTCCTCAAGACATCTCCAGAATTTCAAATTTAGCCGGTCCGTGCAAATCTTTGCTCGATGCAGGATGTGGCGACGGGTATCTTCTTGATGGATTGAAGCATCTCGCTGAATTTTGGATGGGAATTGATCTGTCAAAAATTGCTCTTCGTCGTGCTCGAAAGCGATTTGGAGCAAATTCAAGTTTTACTGAATCATTTATTGAGGATCTGCCATTTGCAGATGATTCATTTGAAGTCGTGGTCTCGGCACACACTCTCGAACATGTCCGTAATCTCGACCGAGCAGTGTCCGAACTAAAGCGGATCGCATCAAAGAAATTGATAATTCTTGTGCCATCTCAGGAGTATTTACCGTATACAGAAGACTATCATTTGCATTTTTTCACCAGGCGAGAAGACCTGATCAAAGTTGTTGGAATACACAATGCAAAGTGTATTAGATACAAAAATCCTCCCGGGGATTATATGTATCAGGGAGATGTATTGTTGTTGACAGCCGATCTGGCAAAACCTGATAGAAATACAAATTGAAAACCCGACTCGACCGCAAAATCGTAACCGGGCTGATCATTGCAGGTGTCGCTTTCCGGTTATTGCTGCTTTTTGTAATTCCTAAGTATCCAGAAGTTTCCACTCTGCCGAGCTACAAGGATGAACCTTCGCATTTGCAATATATCGAGTACGTTGCCAATGAGAAAAAAATACCCGTTTACAAATCAACTGATGTCGACAGCACCGCTCATTTAAACAGACAGTTTACTCAACCTCCCCTCTATTACATCGCATGCGCTCCACTATATAAAATCGGTGAACTAATGCACTCCGGTTGGGGCTTGTATGGCGCAAGACTGATGTCAATTCTCTTTGGCATGATTGCAGCATATTTCGCCTACCTGATGGCCCTGGCCTATTCGCGGAGCCAGATCGTAGGGATTAGTGTCCTGGCTGCGATGTTGATGGCACCAAATGCAGCGATATTTACCACGCTCGCTACAAATGATGCGCTCCTGGTCTGCACAGCTTCTCTGGCTATGTTTCAAATCGTGCGGATTCGATGCGGGGATCAGTCTCTCATTCGCCAGATTCTGGTAAGTGTCTTTCTTGCATTAACTGTTTATACCAAATTATCCGGCATATTGTTGTTTCCTCTAATCTGGTTCGCAGCAGATCCCAAATCAAAGATTAGTACCCAATGGTTGACCAGAACTCGAATCGCGATGTTTTCAATGATCCTGCTAATTCCACTCACATTATGGAGCCAACAGAATTACGGGCAAATTTTCCCAGGTCAAGACCTTGAAATCCAAGTTCAGAGTCAATCTGAACAAGCCGTTGGATTTCTTAGAGTAGCAATATTAAATCCAATTAATACTGTTGTAATCTTTTTAAGGACCATTCCTCAACCATTCACTGAACTCTGGGGATCAAATCTTGAAAGAATAACTACAGTCTGCTGGTTGCTTTTCTGGGGCGCGCTTACATTACTTGGCATCATCCAAGGGTTGTACGAGCGTCCGGGTGCATCATTGTTTATCACGTCTGTCGTAATGATGACGGTAGGTTTTATCTACTGGAGTTTTTATTCTTCTCATATTGAGTTCAGATTATTTATCCCCGCATTTCCAGCACTCGCTTTCCTCACCGCGCTTGGAATGGAACAGCTTAAAATTTCACCAGCGGCTCAGGTTGTTGCCTGGTGCCTGCCAATTCTGATTTCTATTTGGCTGTAAGAATTCGATTCCGGGCAGTTCTGGTCTTCTTCGTAAAAAGTCAGCGCGATTTTCTTGATTAAACAGGAAGTAAGTTCTATATTTATTTCTATGAAAATTCTCATAAACATACTCATTGCTACAGTTATTCTGGTTTTGTCAGGATGCACCTCATCATTTGATGGTTCAAAGTTTAACGAAAACCCGAAATCACGACCAGATACAGGTAAACCGGATTCAACCTGGATTTTCCCTCCCGTTCAAACTGAAGAACTGCAATCAATAAAGCCGGATGTCCCCGGTTTCTGGGTAGAAGGTCCAAAATTGGACACCGAGGAATACACTCTCGTCGTCAAGGAAACAATTACTCCAGACTCCTCTCAGACTGAAAATTATGAGATCAAAATAGTTGCGGGTTACCGAATCCAGTTATTTGCAGGTCGTCTGCAAAGTGATGCTCTCACCATTCAAACAAACATTGCAAATCAAGTCAGCGTCCCAGTCTTTCTAATATACGAAGCCCCTCAATACAAAGTCCGGCTCGGAAATTTTCCCGAACGCGATGAAGCAATGGCTCTCTGCAGACAACTGAGACGAAAAGGATTTCCAGGAGCATGGGTGGTCAGGTCACAGATTGAAGTTAGGATGTAGAATTTCCGACTGTGATAAAGCAATCAGGCTCGGAGCTCACAGCCCATTCTGTTGTACTGTAAGCTACCAATTCGCGGTATCAACCCAATCATTCCAGAGAGGGTAGCCATTAGAACAGTTAACAATCACACCACCAAAGCATAAAGCCATGCAGGGCAAAATACATCCCATTCTGAAACCTCAGAACGGATGAAAATATTGGATTCACAGGCATTGATTTGACAAAATATACAGGTACTTTCCATAAAATCCCTTGTGCAAATGCCGAAAGAAACTCAGTTTACCAACCGATGTGTTCAATCTTAGTCTCAGGATTTGATACCAACATAAGCAAAGTTAAACATGGTTTTGGAAAAACGCAATCTTATTGACATAAGCACTTCAATTACAGTATGTTGGGCATTAACCCAACCATCCATAAGCAGACGGATTCGTTGTAAGTAACTGTTTTTTTATGAATCCGTCTACTGGTTGGGTGGTGTTTCTGACTCGTTGTTTGGTCAAGAGACATGAGTTACACTTCTTTCTCCGAAAAAAGGTAATTCAAGTAATCAAGCAACACTCTGCCATTCCTTCCTCTTGCTACCCTGGCGTTTTCAGTTGTGAACTGGCCACTCACCTGTGAGTTTTTATTGTTTCTTTAACCCTGTCAGGCTTCCAATTCTTTCCCAACAACGCTAGTATCATCAATCTTTCAATTCAAACGCAGTCATGTAAACACATTCAATTCTTTTCTTGCTTTAAACACCTCACCTCACACGAAGGCTACTATACTTCAGTTAAACGAGAAATTACGAGTCGCCCAAATGCTTTCTTTGTACTTGCTTTGTTAAAAATGCCTTCTAGATCTTGTTCACTTGTCACTTTATGGAAACCTGTTTGACCATTAATCGTGGTTACATTATCAATTAGAGACTCGAGAAATGGTCGAATTTCTTTGTATTCTTCAATAAATCGTAACGAGTTCATATATGCCTCAATGGATCCTCGATAAAAACCCTTAATAAATATCCTTTTTTCTAACAGTTTTTTAAAGTCGATTTCAATATCCTGCTCTGCCAATCCCTCCATAGCAATTATACCACCATCCTTTAAAACTCGCAAAGCTAATTCAATATTCTGCTCGACAAAAGGCCATCCAACACATTCAAAGACCAAATCATAAGACCCAGGATTACCTGCATTCTCCAAATCTAGGGCAATTTTTTTATTGTAGTCGTATTTTCCATCATTTGTCATGTAAGTTCCTATTGGATGCCTAGTGGCTAAATACTGGAATTTAATCAGTTTTGAAGTATCTCGACCAGTAACTACTATTTGTTCTCTTTCAATTTTATAAACTTTTGAAAGAAGGAGCGCTAATAAGTATCCCATTGTCCCACCACCCATAATGAGAATTTTCGGAGCTCGAACAATTTTCTTCTCCTCAGGATTTGATTCTGAATTGGGATCTCCCAGGAGCCCCAGTCCTTTTGACATAAGGTTGCTGTGTTTTATCCTGTAGGTTCCAACTTTCGATTTATGTGAATTGGTGAGAACAAAAAGTTTCCGTGGAATGGGTTCTTCCGCTGTAATAGTATCGAAAATATTTGAAAAACTATCACCCGCAACATGAAAATATGAGAACTCATGCATCCCATAAGGTGCCATGTTTAGATTGAAAGTATTTCCCCCTTCTTCGAACCCTAACTCAATCAGCATTTGCACGATACACGACATTGGTTCTGTAAACAGTGCATATTCTTCGGAGATTTGATCACTAATTTTCAATATCAGGCGAGGATCATATTTGTAGAGTGTTCTTAAGGATCCTGGTGCATTACTTGCCATAAATCGAGAACTTGGACAATAGTTTTCTCCATGAGTCCCTTTACATACATCGCACGTGCGACATGGGATGAGCGGGATAACTACAACCTTATGTCCCTGTTGAATAACATTACTGTTGAGATACTTGTTGTTCCCAACAACCTGGTAAACTTCTCCAGTAGTCTCATGACCGAGAACCAGTGGCAATCTTTCATCCAGTTTTTTTCTCGACTTTCTATGTTCGAAGTAATAGGTATCACTCTGACATATTGCAGTCATACTATGCTTAATAATAACCTCACCGGTAATGTTCTTCTCAAAGGATTTGGGTGCACTTCTAATCAGTGTGTATTCATATTCAGGTATTTCTGGCTTGAGCTCTCGTCCAGCAGATATTAGATCAGATAAGGAACTAGCAATTGCACTTCCTATTTGACTTAAAAGGAGTTCATCTTCTTTTTTGTATTTTCCCGATTGGTGGTTTTCTACCTTAACAACACCTATGACCTCACCAACTTCACTATGTATTGGAACCCCAAGCATACATTTGAATTTATTCTCTTCATCTCTTTCCCAAACGTAATTATTGAATCTACCTATATGACCTGCAATACCTGAAATATTGACATATCCAATTACAGATTCGGGTTTTCCAGTAGTTGCTATCCTGCCAGTTATCCCATCAAAATCTTCATCTTTGTTTGTAATCTTATACGAGTGATCTTTAGGGTCCCTTCCAACTTTTGTAGGATCCATTCTTTGTCCTTCAGGGTGATTTTTTGGCAATTTACCAGCAACAAGGCATACCCGTGGACTTCCATCACCTATTTGAGTAGTTTTTACATACAAAGCGCAAACATCTGATTCTAGGACAGATGCGCAAAACTCTACTAATTTTTGGTAAAAATCCCGTCTTTCAATACTTTTCAACCATTTAATTGACTTTTCAAAAAGACGTTTTTCCAGAGAGCCACTTTCTAGATTTGCCATATGACCATTCTCCTTTGTATTTTGAATACATTAAATAACATCCAAAATTGCACTATTAATTTGGTGCTTGGTTGTTATTATTTTTGTTAATTCCTTTTCCTAATTTGACCCAAGTTTAAGTGCTATATCTTTTTACGTATTGGAATCCGGACATAGAAACGGATATGGTAAATACACTTTGTTCACCTCAGTAGATATCTAAATTTAATTTGTACATTTTAAAGAGTAATTCTTCCCTTAATTTGGAATAATATTAAAAAAAGTTAGGTTAAACAATGGTGAGAGTGAACATTTCAGTTAATATTTTTTTTAACTCAAGAAGCCCGTTAGAAAAACTTACGGAAATCAACAAAAAAACGGCAATTTCAGCTCGCTTTGCGGGAGTTTGGTTTGTGTAATTGGACAGGAAACAAATGGTTGATGCGTTTTGATTGCAGCCGTGCCTGGGCTGAATGTCTGTAGAATCGAAACATGTGTAAATTGGTAGACCTATACGAAAGAAATTTCGAACCATTCCTCTTAACACCTTTAACTGATTACTCCAAACTAGCTCGATTTGTCAAAGATCTTTTCTGAAAGAAATAATTGGTGTTCATTTCTCTTCTTGAAGTGCTTCGACAATCCCATTTCTTGAAAGACCGTAAAGTGAAAAATATCTTACAAGCTAGACATACTACCCATCGATTTCTCACAATAAGGTCAATTAGTGGCAGTAACCCGGATTCTTTTCAAGGGCATTGTTCGATTGGGGATAGGATCTCGACCTTTTAATCCGCCTATGGCGGATGGTCGGGCAGGGTGAT
>JABGPL010000146.1 GCA_018644935.1 Calditrichota bacterium
ATTCACCTGTTTCATCACCGGTTCCAAGTGACCGTCCTTCTTTGAGCATGTCTTTGAAAATTCTCATAAGATCATCAAAAGGTCTTTCTGAGATGTTGCCGGATAGTGCATTTATCCCATCTTCATCATATTGCTGACCAATCAGGTTGCGTGAAATATTATCGAGCAGATGATTACATGGGCACAAGTCGGTTCCACTGACTAAAGTTTGCCAGAATTCAGGATCAACTTTGTTGTCAGGTGTATTCAGTATCGCCGGAATTGTTGTGATGTTACAGAAACCGCCAAGATTAATTATACTCCGGTTTTCATTTATATCCCGGAAAAGAATGAAATCTGCCAACGGTGTAATGGGAGCTCCCTGGCCACCGTGAAACAGATCAGCTGCTCGAAGGTCATACACGACAGGGACGTTTAACGAATGTGCAATAAGTGATGGATTTATCAACTGCCAGCTTAACGGGGGAGAATGAAAGATCGTTTGACCGTGCAGCGCAATAAGGTCAATTTTATAACCTCCAATTAGCTCGGAGAGGCAGTCCGAATGAAACTTCGAGAACCTGTAGTTCAACTGACATATTTCCTGAGCTGTCATAGGTTGCTGTTCAGCAAGTCTGCGCAAATTATATGTCAAAGTTCCAAGAGATCTGCTGAGACACTCTCTCACGGATATTTCGATGTTAAGTCCATGGCCGGTAACCTCTATCAATGAAACATCAAGTCCGTCTAAACTTGTGCCGGTCATTGTTCCAACGACGAGTCGCGTATTTTGTTTTTGACTACCTGGATTCACTTTTCACCTATCCATTTTCCTTGAGGTCTTTCAAGATTTCCTCATAGTATTGGCAACTATCATCAAGTCCACCAGGACGAGAACGCAACGCCCACGTTCTTTTATGCTCGATTTTTATCTCGTTAAGATTATCAGCTAATTTTGCGGGTTTCAGAGTGAATATCTCATTTCGTCTTCTTCGTAAAATAGCTTTTTCACAGGCAAAAATGGCAGTTTCGAGACTCAATTTCAGTTCATCTGAAAGCTGTTTGTTTCGTGATTTGGGCATTGAAGATTTTAGTTTGTCGAGATTTTCGAGAACTGTCGACCAACCCTCGACTCTTTTTTTAAATGGTTCAATCCCCAGTGGAGCTTCCATATCTACGAACAGACATGTCGCATTCTTAACTTGCCTTGATTTGCTCTTTTTGTCCCCCAATCCCTTGAACCCGCGCAGTTCAGAATCTGCATTCCCAAGATCATTAAGCCATTTCCCAATAGATAACTCTTGATCCCCGAATGCATGTAGCGAAATTGCAGCTTCACAGTAGTCAGAAATTCCTCCTGCCCAGAATGCTCCGGCTGCTTCAACGATACCATTTAATGATACAGGCCATTGCTGACGATGCCCCATGTCTCCCCAGTCAGTTATCAGAGCTCCGTTTGAACCACCTTTAACGCCCTCGGAAACAGCTCGGGAAATATTTACTCGCCGTTCCTTGGTTCGTCCTGTGATACTCCTCCATGAACTGGTTCCAGGGCAAACCCAAATGTTTCGTTTCTTAGCACCGAGCGACTTGCACCATTTCGCAAAATCTGATTCTGGTTCGTATCCCCATGCTAAACCAATTGAGTCTTCAGGGATTTTCTCGCGGAATTTGCTTTTGGTCCCAAGCCACATGTCCGCCCAGAATGATGGTCGAGCATTATGACGTTTGACAATGTTCATCACCTGAGAGACATAATCCCAGTAAACCTTAAAAGCTCCATGTTTATCAATAGCACTTTTTGATCGTCCCTGACCGACATCATAAGTTTCATCGCATCCAATATTTACTATACCACTGCTGAAACAGGGAATAAGCTGATCAAGCATATCCTGCACCAGTTTTATTGATCCTGGATCACCCGGACAAAGGCTGAATGGTCCGGATTTTGGGAAACCGTTAAAACTCCAATCCCCGGTGATTTCAGCGAGTGGTTGGTAAGTGTCATGTTTAAGCCACCGATGCATATGACCGAAACAGTTCTGGTTTGCAGCGAGTGTGATTCCTCTTTCAACACAGTGTTTGTCAAGTTCTCGAATTTCTGTTGGTGTCAAAGGTGAGCTGTTCTTCCAGACCTCTTTATGCCCTTGATAAGCGAACGTATGCTCTGTATAGAGTTCAAGATGATTTATCTTGAAAGATGCCAGAAGGTCAACTGTATTTAGCAATTCACTCTGAAGAGGAACCCGATCACGAGATACATCCAACATAACCCCGCGGACGGGAAATGCCGGAGCGTCTTCTATTATTATCGAAGGAAGAATTTTGTCGAATTGACAGATCAACTGAATCAAGGTGAACAATGCATGTCGTGTACCATTCACAGTTTCTGAGTCGATTGTTATCGGAGTTTCAGTCTGGTTTTTCGAGTCTTGTATTGTCAACCTATAGCCTTCGGCCCGAGCTTCTTCCTGTCCGAAGTTAAACTGTTTTTCACTCAGGGTCGGGAGTAGAGGAGTAAGGTCCTGTTTGGCTCGGATTAGGATATCAGGCGAAAGAGAGTTTCCATTGGTGCCTTCCAACTCAGAATGGTATTCAGAAAATAGTTCTCCATTAAATTGCGGATTTAAACCGGGCAGAGAACCACAACAGGCGTTCATAATTGCTATGAAATCAGGATTTATTCCCTTAACGGTCAGAGGTGAATTGTCGAGCTTGACAAACCCACCTCGGATTTTTACCCTTCTTGGTTCAGGGATAAGTAAAAGTTGAGTTGGCTCCATATGGGTATTTAACTTTTTTTATCAAAAATTGCAATCGTTTCGACATCCGGAGTGTTAGGGAACATATCTACCGGATAGAAGACAACGGGTTTATAATCTGATAAAGCTGAAATGTCTCGCGCCAGAGCTGCGGGATGGCAGGAGACGTAGATCAACCTTTTAGGGCCTTTGATTTGCAGCCATTTGCGCATTTTCTGCCCTATTCCCGACCGAGGAGGATCAACTATACAAGCATCGCGAGTTGACTTCACCCCAATAAGAAACGGGTTTTTGTTAAGATCAAGTGTGTTGAAAACAACTGCGAGGTCTTTTCGCTTCGCAAATTTTCCGCCGGCTGCCACAGATGCACCTGCGGAGTCAATTACTTCAGCATTACCGCCCCGGATAGCGTATTCCAACCCGAAAGCACCGTACCCGCCATATAGGTCAAGAAGTTTTCCTCCATCAGGTGCATGTGCAAGGGCAGTTTTTATCAGGGTATCAGCCATGCTCCGGTTGACCTGTGTAAAAACAGTGGGATCGGCAGATATTTCTCCAATAGAAGTCTTGATAGATATATCAGACTTCCCGCGTTTCATTGCTGTGGTAGATTTGGAAAATCTGAGCTCGGTGGTTTTCGCTAACCTGATCTGCCAACCAGCAAGATCGAGGTCGAGGAGCCAATCCTTAAACCGAACCGGAACCTTCAGATTCGGAGAACAGAAGAGAAACAAAACTGCTACTGCCTCGTCATGACCGTTGTCTCGTAGGAGAAGTCGAGGTTTAAAGTTCCGAAAAAGTTCTTCATCAGATTCCGAAAACCCGAGTTTGATGCTCTTCAAGACCTTGTTGATACTGGGCATTGCCAACGAACAACTTTTTACAGGTACAGGTCCATCCAGCCCGTGAAAAGCAGGTCTCAAGCCAGCTTCTTCCGGAACAACCTGCAATTCTATGCGGTCTCGGTAGTTCCATTGTTCAATTGAGGGGATGATGGGTTCAATCCTGGAGTTTTTCACCCCACCGATACGTCTTAAGGTCTCAGAAAGGTGATTTAACTTCCAATCAGTTGTATACTCATATTTCAAAGCGCCGAGAATTGAGCCTGAGCATCCCTGACTGAAGTGATCACATGGATGAGTACCGCGGTGCGGAGAATTGACGATGATCTCGTTCAGAGTTCCCGATAATGCACCTTTGGCGGATTTGGTCTCCTGCACATCGGCAGATATTTCATCACCGGGAAAACACCCGGGGACCATTATCACCCTGCCACTTTCAAGCCGACCAACACCTCTGCCGTCCTGAGTTATGTCGTGTATTTTTACTTTTTCCAAAATATTCCTGTTACTTTCTTTTACTTAGCCATTTAAAGGCTAAAATGTTGCCCATCCTGCCGGTTGAACGAGGACCGGGGATCATTGAATCGTGAACATACCGTAAATCTTCTATTGAATAGAAAGCCTTGGGATTGTGTTGTTTGACCAGAGATATTACATCATCAAGATCCTTTCGTGATAGAACCATAAATATAATTTTAACGTCTCCAAACTTACCCTCGGCATCCATACTTGTTACACCAAATTTCGTTTCACGCAGGGCATCAAGCAGCATAGCGCCTTCAGCGGTTGTAATAATTCGCAGGATCACTTTCCCAATTGCCAACCTGTTCTCAATGACCAATCCGAAATAGTTGCCCAAGGCAAATCCGGCTGCGAAAGCCACATAATTCACCCAGTTGGTCATATTTGAGAGAATCTGACCAATTGCGAGTAACCAGATCAATGACTCAATAAATCCGAGCAAAGGTGCTAACTTCACACCTTTCGAGAGGAATATCAAGCGTAAAGTCCCAATGCTTACATCGAAAATTCTGGCGATGATGATCAAAATGGGAATTACGACGTATGTGGTAACTGCCGGACCGAATATGGGTGTTAAATCCAAGTTCTAAGCCTGCTCCTTTGAAGCGCGAATCGAAAACATGTATGGCAACTCGTGTTTTAAGCCAGGGTAGACGTACCTACCGGGCGCAATCTCTTTGGTGTACGGTCTGCAATTCCAATTGCTGTATGGGAATTCATGCAAAAATTCTATTCTTAATCCAGCATTGGTCAGGGCTGTTATGACATCCCCAAGCCCGAACGCCCATTCGTAAGAATCATGTTTGAATTCTGCATCGGGATTTGCGTACGAGCCTTCGACCGCCCACTTGATAGCATCCCCTGTTGGAAAATATGGGAATTCAAAATTCTCACCGGATTCATCTAACATACTCGCAAACGGATGAAATTCGACAATGTAGAATATGCCTCCCGGCTTCAGGAAATGATAAACAATTTCACCCCATCGATTCAAGTCGCGAAGCCAGGGCAGGACACCGTATGATGTAAAGATGATATCATATTGCCCTTTTATATTCTCGGTAAGTTTGTAAACATCACAATTTACAAATTCAGCTGGTATCTCTAACTCAGAGCTCAGTGATTTGGCGAGGTCGATGGCATCTTTTGAGAAATCGACCCCCGTTACTTCAGCACCACGTCTTGCCCACGACAGTGTGTCCTGACCAAAGTGGCATTGCAAATGCAGCATTGACTTTCCGTCCACATCGCCAACTTCCTCGAGCTCAGTTGACCTCAGTGAACAACGTCCGTTCTTGAAACTATCGAGATCGTAGAGTTCTGATTCAGCATGGATTTTAGTCCAACCATTCCAGAGACTTCGGTTTGTTTCCGAGTATTTGTCCATTTTACAAAAACTTGTTTATCCGTTTCTTTTCAGACAAAGTACGCGAAATATATTGGAGTTACAATAATTATGAGGGATTTATTACAGAACTTCGATTCACACTTGTCATTCCGGCCTCGATCCGGAATCCATCTTCGCGCTATTTGCCGAGTAATGACAACGGAGTGCACAAGCCATGCTTGTGCCGCGCAAGCATGGCTTGCGCACTCCAGCAGATTCAATGCACCTCTATCATTCAACAGGTTCAGAGAACCGGGTCTGCCTATCTAACAAAAGCAACCCCCTTAGATATCTTAAACCCATCCGCGTCCATAATGCAGTGATACATCCCGGACGGTTGATCTTTTGCTTGCCACCGAACTTCGTGAGAACCGGAGGTGAGATTCTGGTTGAGGAGGACTGTGACCTCTCTGCCTTGCTGGTCGTGGATGCTTAAGTTAACGTGGGATGGGTAGGGGAGTTGAAATGCTATGCGGGTCGTTGAATTGAAGGGGTTGGGGTATGGGGTTTGGAGGATTAGATCTGATGGAAAGGCCGGATCGATAAGACGCGGTACGCCAACAGGATCAGGACCAAGCCTGACAAGCCAGAAAGCCCCTGCCATACCAAAAGTTCTTGACATTCCAGCCAGACCAAATCCACCATCCGGTGTTACCATGGCCTCTTGACATCGATCAATCCCCCTCCCCCCAAACTCTGACCACCATTCTACTTCGCCATCCCTATCGGTTCTGACGATGTAATAATTGTCATTATGATATCGGAAAGATGCTGTTTCTCCCACCAGTGCGAAACCTCCATCTTCAAGAGATGTTAAGCCATACATGATGTCATTTCTTAGTCCACCATAGTGCTGCTGCCATAACATATCACCTGACGAATCCGTTCTCACCAAATAAAAGTCGCCATCGGAATCGAGATATGTACAGTATCCACCCAGTGCAAACCCGCCATCGGAAGTATTAACCATGTCATAGCAACTGTCATGTCGGGGATTACCGTATGATTGAGACCATATCTCCTGCCCAATTGAATCGACTTTGACGAGGTAGTAATCCCGGGAACCATCCTCTAATGAGGGGGTTTGACCTCCGAATACAAAACTCCCGTCATCCAACTCAACAACTGCATCAAATCTTTGTGATCCGTCTCCGCCATAGCTACCCTCCCATTCGACATTACCGTCAGCATCTGCTTTCACTGCCCAGCCATTTCCGGCTTGCCATCCGGCAGCGATAAAACCGCCATCGTTTGTTGGGATTACATCTTTCAGAAAATCCGATCCATCAGTTCCGTAAATACGAAACCAAAGGGAATCGCCTGCCTGACTGAGGTTGATTGCAAACCCGTCATCCCTCCCATTTCCATAAGCATCTGTTGTCCCAACAGCAACCAAAGTGCCATTCTGCAGTTCTGTTATCCCCATTCCCCATGTATGGAACCACGATTCTCCAAACTTTGCAGTCCAGAGTTCCTCGCCTGAACTGTCTGCTTTAACCAAAAAAAGCCATATCCCATCATCGTTTGTGAAACCACATAGGGCAAAACCTCCATCAATCGTACGTGTGGCGGCTTGGCAATCAGATTGTTGCCGTCCAAGGGCAACTGCCCATAAGGAGTCCGGTTGGGCTTCAGATGTCAGAGGCGTGAGTAACAGCATCAGAATTATGGGGACAGTATACTTAATTATCATTTCAGTTTTCCTTTCATTCCAAGCTCCGCGTAGTAACGATAAAGCAGAACTCGCGAATAAAAAAATCCGCTTAATCCGTTTAATTCGTTGTGAATAAAGCCTTTCACCGCACAAAAGCCACTCCCTTCGATATCCTGAACCCACTCGCCTCCATCATACAAAAATACATCCCGGACGGCTGATCATCTGCTTCCCATCGGACTTCGTGAGTGCCGGGGGTTAGGTTCTGATTGACAAGTACCGCAACCTCTCTTCCGACCAGATCATGTACACTCAATCTGACATTGCTTTGAAATGGAAGCTGGAAGGTGATTGTAGTCGTCGAATTGAATGGGTTCGGATATGCCGGATACATCTTAAACTGGACGGGAGTTTCCGGGAAATTCGGCGAGACAATATCCTCAACCTGATTAGGAAAATAGAATGCCCCAATGTCGAGAGCCTCATTAGTTATGGGGCGTTCCTCAAAGCTGGTAGGGTGGAGGTATTGGAAGAGCAGTTCATGCCCTTCAGGAAACTCGTAACCTCGTATAAAGTCAATGCCAGGAGAGCCTTCAACGATGTGGAAATCCTTGTTGTCAAAATCCATGAAACCGGGATCTTCACCTCGGAGACCGTTTTCGAGCAGCGAATCCCCTCTTGCGATATCCGAGAACCAGTTGTTCGAGCCGGTTATATTCGGGCGTCCCGCCCAGAGTTCATAGGAGTTGTCATTCATGTAGAATATGTTATTATCAGCGATGACATTTGCACTATCGGAAGATATATCGAACAACCGTCTTGTCCCCCAATCACGCTCGGAGTTGACGATGCAGGTGTTGTTGAAAAAGTGAAGCGTGCCTTTGCGTGGTCGCTCCTGCGATTCTCCACCAAAGTTTATCATACGTGAGTTGTTTGTCACTGCCGGTTTGACTATGACATTCCCGTACACGTAGGCGTTTGCGCGGACGCCATCCCCGTAATCGCTGTCAACTAAATCGAGCTGTGAGTTCTTCCCGCCTTCAATCCAGTTGTAACGGATGATGTTGGTTTCGGCGCGTGATTTGAGCTGCTGCCCGTCGTTTTGCAGCTCGCCAAACCAGCAGAATTGAACAGTCAGGTGTATATCCCTCCCCATAGCATAAATGTTATGCTCAAGCCAGCGGTCAGGGTCAGGTCCGGCGCCGTTGTCGTAGATATGACAGGATTCGAGAGTGACATATTGTTCCCTATCCGTTTCCCCATTCTGGAAACCGTTGGCGTTGTCATGGATGTCGCAGTTCCGGACAATCAGGTGACCGCAATATTCAGCGCGGATACCACAGGCGTTCTCGGCATAACGTACTACTTCCTGGTGGTCGTCGGTGTATGTGTGCAACATATTGGCATTACGCAGTTCGAAGCCGTCAACGATAATGTAATCTGAAAACCTGGCACTGTATTGTCCAACGAGTATGAGTTGGCGAGGTTCGTTCCAATAAGCAGTTTCCAAACTGCTCATCGCATCAATTCCGTCAATGATGGGTTTAATGCCATCTTCATCCGGAATGCCAATCAATACAATCGGAGCTTCTTCAACTC
>JABGPL010000147.1 GCA_018644935.1 Calditrichota bacterium
GCGCGGCACAAGCATGGCTTGTGCACTCCGGTGTTGCAGAAATGTAGCTCGGGTTCTCCAAGCCCAAGGAATTTATGAATTTAATGGAGAGTAGAAATGCGAAGGTTCGTACTTATAATATTGATATCTCTGAGTGGTATGTCCTATAATGCCGGGGCACAGCTTGTAAGAATAACTCCTGAAGAGTTGAACTTCAGAGAAGTGTTAGTCGATAGTGTTGCAGAGCTGGAATTCACAATTGAAAATCTTGCGGAAGAGGAATATTTAATCGCTGATGTATTCCCGGGCGACGCTGAAAACTTAAGTTTGAACTGGACAGGAAGACGAGTAGAAGCGCTTAAAGTAATGGATATCCTTCGACAAATCTATTCGGCAGTCATTCATTACTTCCTTGATTTTGGCCGAGATGCAAGCTCTATACAAGAACTTGAGAACGCGGGCTACCTCGAGCTGCCGGAATATATCCGAAGCATTTGGACATTTAGCTTGATAGGTAGAAATTCGGTTTCAGTGATAGAAGCAATCTCATTAGACGAAATGCCCTATGGTCGGGATTGGGCAGTTATTTTTGGTGTAGCTACAAACGCCTTTGACGGATTCGGCACCCCTGTTGACGATCCACAAGAACCACTTCGTGTAATGGAGACAATGAATAACTTAAATACTGCTATTATCAACTATTCTTTAGATTTTGAAGAAGAACCAGAATCAATTGAAATCCTTCTGGATAATGAATACCTGTTTATCCCCTCAGGTATCTTGAACAACTGGGATTTTGCTCTGGTTGGTGAAAATCAGGTTGATGGGATTAATGCTGTATCAACGGTGCACATGGCAGACGGAGCAGGACTGACAATCCATTATGACATCGCATTAGGACAATGCAGCGGTCACAGAATCCCATATCAGGAGTTTCATGACTGGTTGTGGAGTTTGGGTGATCGTTTTTGGGGAGTCCAGGAAAACCTCACCCTCTCCGTTTCCTTTCGACCTGATGAACCAGGTGAGTTTTCGTCTGAAATAATGATTGTAATTACCCAGCCGGGAATTGCAGGAGCAGATACTCTAGTATTACCCGTAAGTGGAAATGGAGTCCTGACAGTTCCCGATTTTTCAGAGGATTTTCCCTCTAAATTCAGCCTCTTGTCAACCTATCCTAACCCCTTTAACTCAACAACCACTATCACCTATTCCCTTCCCCAGGCGTATACAGTTACACTGAAGATGTACGACCTATCCGGCAGATTGGTTTCCCAACTTATCAACGGCAGGCAGGAAGCTGGTGTCCATGCCGCTATAGTAAAAGCTGACGACTGGGCTTCGGGGTTGTATTTTGTGCGGTTGGAGGCTGGAAGGGAGGTGTTTACGCGGAAGGTTATGTTGGTTCGCTGAATAAACACTTTGGAGTGCGCAAGCCATGCTTACGCTGCACAAGCATGGCTTGTGCACTCCGGTGTAGAAGAGATTTCCTCCATGTCTCGACCCGCCCGAGATATCATATAACACCTACCGATTTTTTCATATCGACTCGATGACAAAAGCATATCTTGTTTAATAGAACAGATATAATGTTGATTTTATGACAAATCTGATTTCTCTGTCAAGTTTTCAATTTGTAGTGTATCTTACCAGTACCAACTGATCTTCAAAAACAGGGTGTGATTATGATTTCCAAATTTACTATTGCAATTTTAGCTGCCTTTTTATTTGCAGGCCTTAACGATCTATTCGCTGATATTCTCAATGTTCCGGAGGATTTTGAGACGATTCAAGCTGGTATCGACGCATCGCAGGACACAGACACGGTTTTAGTTCAGCCGGGTATATACGTTGAGAATGTTGCGTTCGGAAACAAATCTATTGTAGTTGGAAGTCTGACGCTAACTACTGGTGATCCTGCATATATTGATTCTACTATTATAGATGGAGACTCAAATGGCAGCAGCGTTGTCTCGTTCAGGGAAGAGGAAAATCGAGAACCCCCGACCCCAGCCCTGAGCGGTTTTACAATTCGTAATGGCAGAACTGATTTTGGTGGTGGTATATACATCACAAACGTTGCTCCCCACCTGACTCACCTAACAGTAAAGAATAATGAAGCTGAAGAAAATGGTGGAGGAATTTATGTAACCGGACGGGGTGATGAGGAAATGGGAATTGTACTAACAAACGTTGAATTAGACAGTAATTCCGCTTCATTAGGTGGAGGAATAGCTTGTCATGAGATAAACTCCCCAGTGCATATCATGAATTCAATTATCTCTAACAATAATGCGAGCAACGGTGGCGGATTCTATTTTTACCGGAATGACATAAATTTATCCGATGTTCAAATTCTTCAGAATCATGCGGGTCAATTTGGTGGGGGTGGCTGGTGCAATGAAATGTCCAATGTGAATATATTCAACTCCTCATTCAGTGGTAATCGTGCAAGTCGAGGTGGTGGGTTAATATTGGATGAATGCGAGAATGGTCAACTCGTCCGGGACGTTTTCACTGGTAATTATGTTTCTGGTGAAGGTGGGGGTGCATACATATCCGGCTCTCTTGTAGAGCTCTCTAATCTGACTGTTTCAGATAATGAAGCAGAAGATTTTTGTGGGGGATTTGTTTTTAACGCTGGTGGCACCGCAAGCATTTCCCAATGTATATTCTGGAACCTTGGAGATGTGGAACTTGGTTGCAGACCAGGCGGAATTGATAATGAAATTATTGTTGGGTATTCTTTAGTTCAATCTGGTGAAGAGGGAGTCAATCTCAATGATAGCGGAAATCTGGATTGGCAGGAAGGGAACATCGACACCGACCCTCTTTTCGTAGATCCAGACAATGGGGACTATCATTTGACAGTGGATTCCCCTTGCATTGACTCTGGTAGTCCTGAATCCGAACCTGATCCCGATGGTTCTCGCCCAGATATGGGAGCATATTTTTACAACCAGAATTTAGCACCCATAGTTGTCAATTCAATTGGTGACCAGATTTTTGATGTGGATCCCGGACGCGCCATCTTTGCTGATCTGAATGATGTTTTCGAGGACCCGAATGGTGACGAACTTGGGTTCAGTTTCAGAAATGCACCGGAAGAACTGCATATGGGCATTGACGATGCGAGTATGCTGTTTTTCAATCCGGATGAAGATTTTAGTTTGCGTGGAGCAGAGATTACCATTATCGCAGAAGATCCCTTTGGCGAAACCGCCGAGGATTCATTTTTACTGACAATACTATCTGAAAATGATCCTCCATTTCTTTTCCCAGGAAGTCCTCCGGACAGCTCGCGTATCTTAGAGAATGTAATTCTTTTCCAATGGACGGACGAACATCCTCTACCCAGGACCTATTCATTACATCTCCGGTTTCTGTCCGAAAGAATTGATACGACAATAGTAATAAACAATGGTGCTTCGAGAATGTATTTTCTTGAGGATGTAGAAGCGACTCTCAGAGAATTGGGACTATTCTCCCTGTGGGATGAAGTAGAGATCGGTGAAATTATCTGGTGGATTGTCGCTCGAGACGATATCAATGAAGAGGTTATGGAGGAAAGGTGGCGTGTATTTATCCCGCTCCCGCTTAGTGTTGAGGATAATGCAGATCAGTTCCCAGTTGAATTTCAGCTTTCTTCACCATATCCGAACCCCTTCAACTCAACAACCACAATCAGCTACAGCTTGCCACAGACGTCCAACATCACGCTACAAGTCTATGACATATCCGGCAGATTGCTTTCGCAACTGCTCAACGGCAGGCAACAGGCAGGGATTCATTCATCTACTGTAAAAGCTGACAGATGGGCTTCAGGATTGTATTTTGTGCGGCTGGAGGCTTCGGGGTGGGTGTTTACTCAGAAAATAATGCTTGTGAAATAAGGAGATAAAGAAATGCATAACGTGTTAGTTTTACTCGCGAGCATCGTGCTTATTACCGGTGCAGGACTGTTCGCACAGGATCAGGAAAATGTCGAGTTCGTAAGCAGGATATTCAATGACTGGGGAACACCATATGATATTGAGGTTGTGGGTGATCTTGCTTTGATTGCTACGTGTTCAACCGGTTTGCAAATAATTGACATTTCAAATCCGGAAGCACCTGAGAATATTGGCTATGTTAACCATAATATCGGAAGACTTGAATGTCTGCAAGTTGTCGATAATATTGTTTATGCCGGGTGTTATGAGAATGGTTTTAAAGTAATCGATATAAGTGATCCTCAGAATCCAATAGTTACTGGGATTTGTGAAACTCCACGCACGGTTCATGATTTTGCCATTGCAGGTAATTTCGCATATATAGCGGATATGTTTAACGGTCTCAGGGTACTTGACATCAGCAATCCTGAAGAACCAACAGACGTCGGGCTGCTGAGAATGGAGCCGCGGATTTATGAAGTTGAAATATATAACAATTTTGCATTCATTTCGGTTGAGGGTAATCTCTATCTAATTGATGTTAGTGATCCAGCTAATCCTGAATTTGTTGATTCTCTAAACTATTCAGCTTCGCGAATCAAAATATCTGATGACAATCTTTATCTCTCAAACATGGACGGCTTATTTATTTTGGATATAATCAATCCTGAAAATCCCCGGGAGATTGCATTTCTTGAAACTCCAAATTTTAGTCCCATATGTACCGTATCCGGTGACTATGCATATCTAAGGGGATTGAGGATAATAGATATAAGCGATCCGGAAAATCCTGAAGAAGTTGGATTTTATGATTATCTGCCTGGAAATAAAGATGTTGAAGTGTCAGGTAATTTTGCGTACAATATTCAATATAGTAGTGAAATGAGAGGTCTATACATTTTAGACATAACAGATAAAGAAAATCCGGAAGAAATAGGGAGTTTAGATCCTCAAGGAAGCGTTAATGACGTTATAGTTGTTGATGATTTCGCTTATATCGCCAAAGGTAGAGATGGTCTTAGTATTGTGGATATTGAAAATATTGAGAATCCTGTTGAAGTTGGAACTTATGATACTCCCGGATATGCTGGAAGAATATCGGTTGATGAAAATGTTGCGTACATTGCCGATCACGATGGAGGGCTGCAAGTAATCAATATAAGCAATGTTGAAAATCCTGAAGAGGTTGGTAGTTATGACATACAACCTGGTGCAGCGGGCATTGCTATTGCTGAAGAATATCTTTTTGTAATTAATGGAATTGATAGATTCTGGATACTTGATAAAAGTGATCCTGAAAATCTTGTAGAGATTTGTCAATTGAGAGTACCTGAAGCTTCGAAGTTTTCCCGTATTACGGTTACAGATAACTTTGCTTATATTGTTGACTACATAGATGGGCTTTATATAATTGATATTACAGATGTTGAAAATCCTGAGTTAATCAACTTTTTCGAAACGAGAGAGGATCCATTTTGCGTAGCAATTAGGAATAACCTGGCTTTTTTGGGAGACCGGCGTGGAATCCACATTATTGATATCACCGATCCGGAAAACCTTGAAGAGGTGGTCTATTATGATCCACTTGGGTCACCTCGGGACATAAAAATAATTGAAAATATTGCATACATTTGCCACTACAGATCCATTGATTCTTACAGCAATTATAAGATTAGTGTAATGGACATAGAGGATCCGGAGAGCATGGAGGAAATGGGATTCTATGATGTTCCAGTGAATGCATATCAATCTTTCATATCCGGTGAAAATATTTTTGTCGCAGAAGGTAACAGTATGGGTATTTATAGATTTACACCTCCAAATGGAGTTGAAAATGATCCTGATGTTCAGGTGTTAGAAGAGTTTTTGCTTTATCCCACATATCCCAACCCCTTCAACTCAACAACCACAATCACATACAACTTGCCACAAACCTCTAACATCACCCTGCAAGTCTATGACATATCCGGCAGAATGTTTTCGCAACTGTTTAACGGCATGCAGGAGGCGGGAATTCACGCTGCTACTGTAGAGGCTGAGACCTGGGCTTCGGGGTTGTATTTTGTGCGGTTAGAGGCTGCGGGGCGGGTGTTTACGCAGAAAGTAATGTTTATTAAATAGTTCCAGAGTAAGAATAGTGTTCAACATTTACATACTTAACAATTGGAAATTTCATGGCGAAAAATTATCTGATAATTATTTTCATCATTTGTCTGTCATTGTTTCAGATTGTCTTCGCTATTCAAGAGTTTGAAGTGAAGATAGTAGCTGCGGATGGAGCAAGGGGCGATGAGTTTGGAAGGTCAGTTTCCATAAGCGGTGATTATGCCATTGTTAGCGCGCCCGAGGATAGTGATAATGGTCAAAATTCCGGCTCCGTTTATATCTTTGTCCGAGATGATCAGGATTGGATTCAACAGGAAAAAATTATGCCTGACGATGCCGAGCGGAGAGACTTTTTTGGATATTCTGTATCGATAAGTGGTGATTACGCGATTGTTGGAGCCTATGGTGATGGTGATAACGGAGAGCGATCCGGTTCAGCATATATATTTATTCGTGAAAATCAGGATTGGATTCAGCAGGAAAAAATAACCGCTAATGACGGAGAAGTAAATGATTTTTTCGGAATGTCAGTTTCCATAGACGGTGATTATGCAATTATTGGTGCTTATGGGGATGATGATGATGGAGAACAATCCGGTTCAGCCTATATATTTATGCGGGATGGTGAGGATTGGATTCAGCAGGAAAAGATCGTCGCTGGTGATGCTGAAGGTACTGCTTTTTTTGGATCTCATGTTTCCATCAGTGGTGACTATGCGATTGTTGGGGCTTATGGGGACGATGAAAATGGAAATTACTCTGGTTCTGCTTATACCTTTGTCCGAAATGATGAGGATTGGGTTCAACAGGAGAAATTATTCGCTGAAGATGGAGAGGCTGGAGACCTATTTGGAAGGTCAGTTTCAGTAAATGGAGATTATGCGATAGTTGGATCAGTTTTAGATGACGATGTCGCACCGAATTCAGGAGCGGCCTATATCTATTTCCGTGATGGTCAGGATTGGTTACTACAGGAAAAGATAACATCTAATAACGGTCGGGGAGGAGAACAGTTTGGTTTTTCAGTTTCCATAATGGGTGATCATGTGATTGTGGGTGCTCATCAGCAGAACGACAACGGAATTGGTTCAGGATCGGCATATTTGTTTCATCATAATGGTCGAGAGTGGATTCAACAGGAGAACATAACCGCAGACGATGGTAATCGTGAAGACGGATTCGGATTCTCGGTTTCAATAAACAGTGACTATATGATTATTGGAGCTTTTCTGGATGAGGATAATGGGGACCGTTCCGGTTCAGCATATATATATACATTTCAGGAATTGGTATCTGATCCGGTTCTGCTTGATTTTGGTGAGGTAATATGTGCTCATCCAGCTGTGAGAGAATTAGATATTATTTACGGCGGGATAGAGAGTGATTTAACCATTGCTGAAATATCAACGGGAACTGATTTTTTCGCTGTTGATTTTGTGGATGATATATCTATTGAACCTGGAGATACTGCAAGAATTCAGATTATGTTTTCACCTGATTCTATAAGAATATATAATGATACTCTAACCATCGTCACCGACAACATATATATTGGTGAACAATCCTTAGTGCTGGTCGGAGTTGGAGTTCAGGGTAATTCAATCATTGATAAACTGACAACCGATATTCCGAGCAAGTATATCCTGTTCAAAGCTTATCCAAATCCCTTCAACTCAACAACCACAATCAGTTACTACTTGCCACAAACCTCCAACATCTCGCTGAAACTCTATGATATATCCGGTAGGTTGATTTCGCAAATGTTCAACGGCAGGCAACAGGTGGGAATTCATACTACTACCGTAAAGGTTGATGATTGGGCTTCGGGATTGTATTTTATAAGGTTAGAGAGTATGGGGCAGGTGTTTACACAGAAGGTAATGTTAATCAGGTAAAGGAGGGAGAAATATGCGTACTGTAATTAACTTAATCACAATGATATGCGTTATTTTTGCTGTGAATACAGATCTTTTCGCTCAGGATCGCGAGGGCATTGAACTGGTCGGAGACCTGTACAATTTCTGGGACACTTCCTCGGATATCATGATTGACGGAGATATCGCCTATATCGCTGATGGCAGAGCCGGGCTCAAAGTTATTAATATTGCCGATCCGGATAACATTGCAGAAATTGCTGGTCTTTCGCTCTGTGATAATGCCAGAAAACTCAGGCGTGATGGAGACATCCTTTACGTCCTTGATTATCGGCATGGGCTACACCTGATTGATGTCTCAGACGTTGAGAATCCACGTAGTGTCAATTATTATTCAATTGGTGCATTTGATTTTGATATCTCAGGTGACTTCGTGTATTTCGCCGCGGGTGATCTGCTGGTTGTTAACAAAGCCGATCCTGAGAATCTTGAAGAAGTTGGTAGTTGCGAGGTAGATTGGACGCTGACGGCAGTTAATACCAGGGCGAATTTCGTTTACGGAGTCAGAACAAATTTCGGTGAGGGAGGTTCTCGAGGGTGCCTGATTAATATTGCCGATCCCGAGAATCCAGAGATGGTTGATGATCAATTCGGGCATTATTCACGAACAGAGTTCAGAGATAATGATGGTTTTAGTGCCAGTAGGGGATTGTATATTCATGATTTTGCTGACCCGGTAGGACCTGAATTAATGGGATCGGTTGCGGACAATAGCTTTAATCTTGGAATATTCCTT
>JABGPL010000148.1 GCA_018644935.1 Calditrichota bacterium
GAATAGCCGTCCTCGACAGCTCCTACCGTAACGGTGGAACAGTAGACAACCTCTATTACATGGGCGTAGCCTACCAGCGCAACGGTGAGTGGGAGCTAGCAGAAAAGTACTTCCAGCAGCGATTCGCACTCCCAACAGGCCTTGAAGACCGAGTAGCAGTTTCAGCCCGTGAGCGGGTGAAAATTCTACGAGGTTGGATAGCATCGCGGGATAGCCTCGAAACAATGGATACCACTTCTCAACAATAGCCCCGGGAACGCGAATCTCCTGATTCGCTAAGTTTCACCCGCGCACGCTGAATGATTTCACCTGATCAACAAAATCCTGACGGGTTGGATTGCCGAGGGGGCTATAGACACAACCCAATAGAGTACTGTAAGGTGCCCTCACCTGACAGAAGAGACCAGACATCCCACAAACCACGCCCCCAGTAGGGTCGGCCATTCCTGCCCGACCATCCAGCACAAGCGGGATTCTATTGTGTATTTTCCGAAATATCCGAATCACGCTTTGCATGATAACAAGCAGGAACGCTTGTTATACCGACAATGCCTCCTTGGATTGGATAATCAAGTAGGGGAGAATAATCATTCGCCCTCATTTGATCTTCTGTTCACTTAAAATATGTTCACTTATAACTTGGCTCGCACTGCATAGAACCATACATTATATCTATTCATATATGAGAACTTTTGGAGGAATTAAAAATGGCAAAGATCAATGTTTTAAGCAGAGAAATAACTATTAACTCTCAAAACGGTGGAGATTATATCAGTCTTACTGACATAGCGCGTTTCAAAGATGCGAAACGCACCGATTATATAATTATGAACTGGATGCGGAACCGAAACACCATTGAATTTTTGGGGATCTGGGAGCAATTAAATAATCCCGATTTTAATCCCATCGAATTCGATGGGATTAAAAGTCAATCCGGGCTCAATAGCTTCATCCTGACAGCTAAACGATGGATCGAGTCAGCAAATGCGATTGGTATAATTTCCAAAGCTGGTCGTTACGGTGGAACCTTCGCTCATAAAGACATAGCTTTTGAGTTTGCATCCTGGATTTCTGTTGAATTTAAGCTCTATCTCATCAAAGAATTCCAGCGGTTAAAAGACGAAGAACACAGACAACTTGGCTGGGATATTCGGCGTAATTTAGCTAAAATCAACTACCGAATCCACACTGATGCAATCAAAGAACACTTGTTACCCCTGGAACTTACGCAGAAACAGGTGAATGTAGTTTATGCTTCAGAAGCTGACGTACTTAACATGGCTCTATTCGGAAAAACAGCTAAGGAATGGCGAATCAAAAACCCGGGCACAAAAGGTAAAATTCGTGACAAAGCAAATGTGTCGCAGCTCGTGTGTTTATCCAATCTGGAAAATCTTAATGCTTCGTTCATAAGCGAAAACTTGCCTCAACCAGAGCGACTCATCAGGTTAAACAAAATTGCCATCCAGCAAATGAAATTGCTAATAAACGATTCAGGTGTAAAGTTACTAAAAGGGAAAGAAAAATAAGCAATAAAACTATTGAGGAAACCCAAGCATTCATGCACGCCAATCCGGTATAACAACCAATTCCTGCTAGTGTCACCCAGTAGAACAAGCGTCCCTGCTTGTTATCCGCTACAAAGCGGATTAGCCCGACCATTCCAAACCTCTTCCCACCCAGTAGGTCGAACATTCCTGTTCGACAATCCGCCGAAAGGCGGATTCATTTAATCACAATAGCCTACAGTATGCACATTCTCTCACCGAATGGGAACCTTGGGTACATCTACCCGATTGATTGCGCGGTCACTCACTCTCGTGTGACATGCTTGTTATTATGGGTTCTACTCCTTTTTCGCAGCAGCTTCATTAAGCAAATCTCGAATTGCCTCAATGCCTTCGCTATTAGCGATTTCGAGTGGTGTAGCTCCGCTTAAGCTCTTAATATTTGTTTTAGCACCAGCTTCTAATAGTGCTTCCACACACCACTTTCCCTCGTTCTGATAGCGTGATAATACTGCATGATGTAAGGGAGTGTTACCACTGTCATCTTCAAAATTGGGATCTGCACCATGTTTCAGCAGGAGACGAACAATGTCGAACCAGCTATTGGAAGCAGCATGATGGAGATAGGTGAAATTGTTCTTAGTTGGAAATGAACGATTTGGGTTCGCACCTCCTTCAAGTAATACCTGAGTGCAGGGAACATCTCGCTTAATGACACTTGTATAAAGAGCGTAACAAAGTCGGTTGTCCGCAATATCCGGTAGAGCTCCATGATCAAGCAAACACTTTGCAGCCCTTTCGTGAGAATTATATACGGCACTTGTTACTGCAGTTAAACCGTCCGGGTTTCTAAAGTTTATTTCTACTCCAGCTTCCACAAGTGCAGTAATGTATGAGAGATCTGGGGATGAATAGCAGGGTGAACTCACTACTGACATTAGTGGTGTATCACCTTTATTGTCAACAGCATTTGGGTCAGCACCAAATCGAATTAGCAAAGAAACCATCCAACCTCTTCCGCCTCTAAGTTGGATGCGATGAAGGAGTGTCGAGTTATCTTCATCCAACATCACAGGATCAGCCCCATTCTCCAATATAGCCTCGGCTAATCCCTGATTACATCTGTCGAACGCATATTCCAGCAGAGGCATTCCTTCAACTTTAATGTCGGTTGAGGCACCCGCATTGATAAGCGCAGAAGCCATGCGCCGGGTCTTTTCCTGCCATACTGGCGAATAAACATCGTTGGGATCTTCTGAATTAAAGCTTACGAGTGAAACAAGTGGTGTCCATCCCAAATCACAAACAATATTCGGATTGATATCCCGTTTCAAAATTTCTTTCATCGCCTCTTCTGATCCCTGTCTTGCTGCATAATGTAGTACTGTTTTTCCCTGAATATCGGCCACATTGAAATCAATTTCGTATTTCGCCAGCTCCCTAATAATTTTTGCATTATTATTCTCTACACCATAAAACGCTGCAGTCTGACCTACATCGTTTAAATCATTCGGATCAGCACCCTTTTGCAACAACCATTTGACAGATGAAAGATTGTTATTAAGAGCCATAAAATGAAGCAGTGATAATCCTGTGTAATTTGCATTGCCCCATTCAGGTAGCGATTGGACTTCTATCGACGCACCTTTACGAAACAGCAGCTCTGCTATGTCTAAATTCTCCGAACGGAGAGCTGCCTTGACAGGCGACATAACCACAGCGCCCAAACTAAGATGCCCGATTGTACTTGTGTGCGGTGCTGAGGTAAAATTAATATCAGCTCCTGCATTTATAAGGATTTTTACTATCTCTACGAAGCCTCCGCCACATGCAAAAATCAATGGTGTATTTCCATCCTGATCGAGGGCATCAACTTTCAAATCCATCCGCAGCAGAAATTCAACATTCCGAAGGCAACCGGAACTCACAGCTACATGTAAGGGAGTAGTACGTTTTGGAGTATCAACCAGTTTTGCTCCCTGTTGAAGAGCAAGTTCGATTAACTCAGGATTATCGTACTCACAAAGTCTGACTATTGGATCACCAATAAAAAAATCATCGCTATTCCATAGAATAGATCCCAGGTCGGCTCCTGCATATATTAGATACTCAAAACTCTCAGGTGCTAACCAATCTCTACGATTCCAGTTACCAGAATTCGATTGCCATGCATACCAGAGAGGTGTGTGATTTGTACTGTCCACAGCATCGATATCGGCTCCATTTTCCAGTAAATACTTAATTGCTTCAGGCTTGTTAAACTTAGCGGATAAATGTAGCGGTGTCCGTCCATAGTTCTCAGGTATGTCGTGACCAATCTCGTAATTCATTATGAGTGTGTTCATCTTTCGAATATTACCATGAGCTGCTGCAAGATGCAAGGTGGTATGTCCATGTTTGTCACGCGCAAAAGCATCTGCCCCTCTCCGCAAGAGCTCATAGAACAGACTATCACCATTGTTATCTTGCGATAAAAACAGCAGGGGTGTCTGATGATGTCTCCATCCTCGAAATTCGATGTTAGCCCCTCGGTCGAGAAGCTTTACAACAGAATCGGCTTGTAGCGAGTATACCGCATTCATAAGAAGTGTATCTAAATTAGATTGGGTAAGCGATTCCGTTGAATCACTGGCAATTTCGATTGCTGTTAGATTAGGATTTGCGGAGCAGAAATACAATACAATCAAGATAATTAAGTACTGATAAAATTTCATCGGGAACCTGTGTTTTCTTAAAATCGGTTCTTTATCGTTTATAAAAACAATGTACTTCGGATTTGATAAGAAGGCAATAATACTCACTTTTCATTATACAAATAGTTCTATTCGTGCATAGGTTAGAATCTAATTCCAACGTTCCCAAGACGAGTGCATTCATGTCGGAATGAGATTCCGACCTACGTGTTCTTTGTATTGTACTGGACTTTTTGTTTTCTGGATCGCGCTTTGCGCGATTTACCCCCCTACCCCACCCGGCGAAGCAGGGGAGGAAGACGGAGATGGTTACTTGTTTTAATTTCCCAGCTACTTCTTTTTCTCAGCAGCTTCGTTAAGCAAATCTTGAATGTATTTTATGTCGCCACTTCTTGCGAAATCAAGAGCTGTGTCTCTAGCGAGGTTCTTTGCGTTTATGTCCGCTCCCGCTTCCAACAATGCTTCGACGCACCACCCTCCTTCATCGGGATATTTCGATAATGCAGCTAAATGCAGGGGAGTGTCACCGTTGTCATCTGCCCTGTTGGGATTGGCTCCGTGTTTCAATAGTAATCTTAAGATGTCAAAGTAACTGTCTTTCGCGGCAAAATGCAGGTAGGAAGAATTGTTGTCTTTTGAAAATACTTGATCCGGGTTTTCACCAGCCTCAAGAAATAACTTAGTAAAGGGAACATCTCGCCTCATAACTGTTCTATATAGTGGATGTGTTTTTTTCTGTTTGTAATTTTCGAGTGAAGCACCTCTCTCAAACAGCAATCCGGCCAATTCAGGATTGTTGTTTATTATGGCAATAGTAAGAGCTGTTTGTCCATTTGGAGGTTGATAATCAATTTCTGCTCCATTATTTATAAGCTCAGCAAAATATGAAGAATCGGGGGCACTATGTTTATGTTGATTAATCGCTCGGATGAGTGGTGTCATCCCATCTTCATCAATCGCATTCGGATTAGCTCCAAACCTAACCAGCATTGATACCATCCAACCTTTCCCACGATGTAATCCCAACCAATGAAGAAAAGTGGAATTTTTACTGTCAATCTTAGTCGGATCAGCTCCGTTTTTGAGTGCAAACTCAGCTAAAACCGGTTTCCCTATTTTAAAAGAATAGTCAAGTAATGCCATTTCACCCCAAACCGCATGTATAGAAGCACCCGCTAATATCAGCTCTGATGCCATCCGCAGGTACTTTACCTCCCATTCGACAAGTGAGCTGCTATCCGTGCCTGCCGGTTGAAACTCACAGAGCGCACCAAGAGGAGTCAGACCTCTTTTTGAGACTCCGTTCAGGTCTACTTCTTGCTTCAACAGGTAATTCATGGCTTCTTCGGAACCGTGTCGAGCTGCAACATGTAAAACGGTTTCGCCTGATATATTTGCGACGTGCAAATGAATCCCATTGCTAATGAGAAGCTCTAAAATATCAACATTATTATTCTGCACGGCATAAAATGCTGCGGACTGGATCTTATCGTCTAACTCATTTGGATGTGAACCATTTTCTAATAACCACCCGACAGCATCCAGATTTTGTTGAGCAACCACCCGATGTAATAAGGGAAATCCAGAGTGCAGCGTTGAAGTGTGAAGTCGAAGGGACACACCTGCTTTATGTAACATTTTCGCGATGAATAGATTCTCAAGACGAAGTGCCTGTTCAATTGGAGAAAAACCGTATTTATTCTGGACGTTTGGATTGCATGAATGAGATAACAGCGTTTCAACAAGTGCAGTATCCTGATAGGTTACTGCTGTATATAAAAGCGGATCAGCTGTGTTGTCGACCTGATTGGGATCGGCACCATGTTCTAACAAATACTCAATAATCACATTATGCTTTGCGTTCACAGCCCAGTAGAGAGGTCGAAATTGCATTATAGGACGATGCCCTCCTATCACAATTTGGTATCCGCTCTCCGGCTTAGGTGGGGAAATTGGCAGGTAATTGACATCCGCTCCTGCTTCTACCAGAGATCTCACGACATCAAATGAACCCTGTCGACATGCAATAATTAGAGGTGTATCCTTTACTCTGTCTTTAACATCAGGAAAAAGTCCTTTACTGAGTAAGTACTCGGTGTTCTTAAAACAATTGAATCTTGCCGCGATATGCAGTGGTGATGTTCCGGATATTGTGTCGTTCAGTTCTGCACCCGTCGTGAGTGCTAATTCCAAGAAATCCGGATTATCGTGCTCAGCAAGTCGCTGAATCGTCCCCGAATCCGACCATGAGATCTCATTTATATCTGCTCCCGCCCTGACCAGTAAATCAAAACTTTCCGGAGCACCCCATTTTCTTAGCCCTTCTGAAATATAGTAATCCGGTCCTTCTATGTACCATGTTCGAGGAGGTTCAGATTGCCAGGCATACCATAGGGGAGTATGATTATTAATGTCTCTGGCATCGACACGGGCTCCATTTTCGATTAACAAATTGATCGCGATACTATTGTTTGATTCCGCGGCAATATGTAGAGGAGTTTGATTGGAAAAATTTCTTTCATTAGGATCAACACCATAATAGAGAAGGGCTCTGAGCTTTCTTTCACCACCGTATTTCGCTGCAAAATGAAGGGCTGTGTTTCTCTTGCTGTCACGGGCAAACGGGTTTGCTCCCAGATGTAAAAGTTCATAAAACAGACTGTCACTATATGGGAATTGTGATGTTTTAAGCAGCGGAGTCTGCCTCTGATTCCACCCTTGAAATTCTATATCCGCACCCTCATTGAGCAGCTCAATAGTTTTTCCTACCTCGGTAGAGTTAATCGCACTTTTTAAGAGGGAATCCAACGGGGATGGGAGATGTGTATTTGTTGAGTATTTAGTTGAAAAAGACATCTGTTGGAAAGAGCACCCATAACAGGAGATCAATACAATTGGAATAATCAGCCATCGGGTAAATTTCATTAAACACATCCTGAGCTTTATACATTCTCACCTTTTTACACCGTAGAACAATGTACTCCGACTTTGATGTAAAGGCAAGAATACTGGCTTTTCATTCTGCAATAGTCTTCTCTCTTTAGTGGGCATGATTGCTCGATAGCCTGAATTTGGGAGATATGTTCTTATCGTTAATGGTTCCACGACCGCGAGGGTCGCGGCTACGTAGTTATTAGCTAAGGTTGGATCGCGCTGGTGGCGGGATTTACCCCCTCCTACCCCCCCCTACTTCGCAGGGGGGGAATAATCATGGAGGGGAGAAATGTATTGGGTTACTTCATTAAAACTACTTTTCGGGTTTGTTCTGTGTTTCCAGCTTTCATTCTGGCGAAGTATACACCGCCGGCTAAGCCTTCGGGCATTAGCGCGACTGTGTGGTTACCTGCGGGGTACCAACTCTGGGAAATGTCCATTACTTCACGACCGCGGATGTCGTAAAGTTTCAGGTCGATCTTTGTGTTGGTTGTAAGCGAGAAGAACAGGCGCGTCATGCTGTTGAATGGGTTGGGGTATGCGCCATGCAATGTGAATTCATTGGCGGTTGCTTGTCCATCTTCCTCCAACGGAACTGATACGAAATCCATTACTGTCTGGATTTCTAAGAACAGGTCTTCGACGTCTCCGCCATTGACTACTATTGTTTCCGCGCCTTCAGGGATAGTGTATCCATCGTCGATATTCTGTCCGGGATCTTCTATATCGGGATACCAGGTGCTGAGTAGAAATCCATCCTGATCTACTGTTGCAAACATATGGTATGTGCCGTCCTGAACACCTTTGATATAGAAACCGCCTTCCCTGTCGTAGCTGAAGAAGTTGGCGTGGGCTCCTGAGAATTGACCTGATGCGTCAATCAGAATTATCGTGGTCCCCTGTGAGATTAAATCGCCTTCCGTCGTAGCACTACCCGATACCGTCCACCCGCCCTCAGCGACTGGCATTTCAATAGTGGTCACCTGACCTGCCACAACCTCGATCACATCTGCACCGTTGAGAGAAAACCCACCACCGTAATAGACATAGCGGTGGTTTTCAGCCTCTTCATCCTGATTGAAATGGGCATACAAGGGCATTGTCAACATCTTGTAGTTACCTACCGGCAACAATACTCTACGATAATCAGCAGCTTCAAAGGGGCTTTCATCCGGATAGGTCGGGTAATTAGAAACCTGCTGACCAGCTTCAGTAAATGGCATTGCAACATAGGAAAGGTTGCTCCCAAAAAGACCAACTCCAAGTTCTTGACCCTCAAACGTATACTCGATTGCACCACCTCTAACGAACTGGAGGTTCATCTCAGTATCCTGTTGAGC
>JABGPL010000149.1 GCA_018644935.1 Calditrichota bacterium
CTATATCGGTCAATCCGGGCTGTTCAGAATCATTGATGTGCATAATCCCGAAGAGCCCGAGCAGGTCGCTGAGGTGCAAACGCGAGGCTTTGTCTGCGACATTGTAGCATCCGGCGATAATCTATATGTTGCTGATACACCAGACCCGCGAAACCGGGATTATTTCCCGAGTGTTTGGTGGTTCAATATTGAAATTCCAACCAGTCCTCAATATATGGGTTGTTACCTATCAGAAGCTTCATATAGTATCCGCTCCATAAAAATTCAGGATGGTTTCTTGTATATGCTTGGTCAAAACCTGTCAAGTCGCCAGCCCAGAATAGAGGTTGTGCATATCACCAATCCACGCCAGATGAGTTTGCTTGGATGGCAGAATATTCCCCAGGGTGGTCTGAACTTTGATGTCTCTGGTGAATATATATATGTTGCCAACAATTGGAATTTTGATATCTATGATTGCAGCCAGAGCCTGAACGTGGAAATGCATCAAGAAAGAGTCGTTGATGATTTTACTGTTCTGGAAATATATCCCAACCCATTTAACTCAACTGTCAAGATAGAGTTTTCGCTGGCTTATGACCAATTTGTCGGTGGAGTGGTTCTGGATATCAACGGAAGGCAGGTCGCAGACTTGAGTTCTTCAAGTCAAATGCAACAGGGAAAAAACACCCTGAGGTGGGATGCGGAAGGATATCCATCGGGGATATACCTCATCAAAGTGAACCTTAACGGGATCACAAAAGTTAATCAGATCATACTTCAGAAATAAATTTTAACGGGAGAATATAATTATGAAAAAGAACTGTTTTGTTGTGATAATTTTTGCTTTCTGTCTTTCTACAGGAAATTTACCCGCTCAAGATTTTTTTGGGATCAATCGCGTTGGCATGCATAACCCGGTCTGGAGTTCTGGATTAAGTGGTGCTTCCAATGGGGACACGTTATACTATGTTCAAGGAGGAGTGAACGGGGTAAATTGCAGGATACGCCTGGTTGATTGCCATGACCCAGACAATATCCGCGAATTGGGTCAATTTCCTTTGGATGGTCTGAATTTCAATTGTATGAAAGCGAGAGACGACCTTGTGTTTATTTGTCATTCATCGGGGATGAGGATTATCAGAATTGATGAGGATGTCCAACCTCACATAATTTCTGATTTTGATCTTGAGGCTGGCATCACAACGATTGAATTGTGGGGAGAATATGCAATGCTTGGATCAGGAGATGGTCGTTTTCTGGTCATAAACATCAGCAACCTTGAGAGACCACGATTGATTGCCACTAGAGACCTCGGATTTGAAGTAACACAGATTAAAACCTCAGGACAGATTGCCTGTTTATCGGGAGAGAGATTCGTAACTGTCAACCTCGAGGATCCCGAGGAACCGCAGATAATTCAAACAATAAATCGTGCTGGATTGGATTTGGAGATTATCGGGGAAATAGCTTGTATTGCTAGTGGGGAAGATGGTATTAGGTTCTATGACATTTCCGATCCATCTGATCCATTCGAGACAGGTCATCTCCGAAATAGCTCATATAGACTAGAACAGTTAGATGGCTTATTGTTGTCAGGGTATGAAATTACTCGTGAGGAGTTTTGGGGTGAACAGGATTATGTAGTTTATGATGTGTCAAATTGCTACTTGATTGATGTATCAAATCCATTTGTGCCGGAACTTATCACCGGGATTTTTTGGTGTTCTGGAAATCTGTTCACCATTGTTAATGGAATGATCGCTCAATATTACAGTGATCCGGGTTCTGGGACAAGATTAGTATTCCATGCGATAAACGATGAGAATCGTTATGTTGAAATCGACTATTTAATTTCACCAGCAGGAACAGGTTATATAGGTGCTGATGATAATTATATGTACAGCTTAAATGGTGGAATTGTCGTGCTGGACAAGTCAAATCCTGAGCGACCAGAGGAGATTTCACGTATTGAAATTGGACGCACCTATCGGTTTTGTCTCGAAAATGAGATTATATATTACTTTGATAAAGACGAGAGAAGGTTTGGGTCAGTAAATATCGAAGATCCACAAAGACCTGATTTTTACCGGTTTAATTACCAGCCACAAGTAAATCCGATTTACGGCTTTTCTGTAAGCAATAACCATATCTTTGCCGTGTCAAGAGGAGATGATCATGCCGGAATGCTCATAATTCCAACCGATGTTCAAGATCCTCGAGAAATTTATATTGAGTTGGACGTAAAAGTTCACCATGAGCCTGCAATTGTCGACGATTTTGTGTATGTACCAGCTCGCGAAGATGGCGTAGTTATTGTTGATGCGTCTGAGATTGATAGTCCACGTATTGTAAGGCAACTCGAATTTCCAGCTGAAGTATGGAATCTCGATGCGGAGGGGGACATTCTTTGTGTTGCAGATGGCAATCTGAATATTTTCAACATCGAAGACCGCGGCAATCCTGAATTAATATCAGTTTTTGATCCACCCGACACAACCGATGAGATAAACATAATAGGTGATAAGATATTGATGACTTTGGCAAGTAGAAGCGGTTTTGGAGATAACTTACCTCGCCATCATCCAAGGTTGTTTCTTGTAGATATTTCCGATCCCACGAATCCAATAGGTGTTGGGCATTGCCGGACATATGATATACCGAGAAACTTCATAATGGAAATGCCATACATTTATTCCGCTGAAGGATGTGGACTCGCAATCTATGATTGTTCGGAAGCATATGGGATTATCCAAGATCAAGTGGAATTCACACCAGAAACTTCAATGCTCTACCCAGCCTACCCCAACCCCTTCAACGGACTTACATCCCTGAAATACCAACTGACAAAACCCGCGACCGTGCAAATAGGAATATTCGACAACCACGGACGGCAGGTGCTCGACATAACGAACCATCAACTGAAATATCCCGGATTACACACGGAAGTTATCAACGCAAACTCACTACCTTCAGGATCATATTACGCATTTCTGAAGGCTGGAGATTTGCAGGAAGTTGCACCATTGATATTGGTTAAATGAGGATGGAATTTTGAAACGGCTTACAATTGCAGTTATAATTCTGATGACTATTATGCTCAACATATCTTATGGGCAGAATTCCCAGAACATCAGCCATGTCAAATGGCTCTATAGCTTCTGGGATAATCCACAGCAGGTTGAGCTGCAGGGGGATTATGCCTATCTATGTACAAGCCGCTCCGGTTTTCAGATTATTGATATGTCTAATCCAAATGATCCTTTTGTAACTGGTCATTTGTCAGGATTTGGTGCTACGGATATCGATGTTGAAAACAACTTTGCTTATACAACCGGCCGCGAAAGAGGGGATATCGGAATATCTGACGTTTCCGATCCAACTACTCCAGAACTAATTTCTATGAGACGTGTGGATAACTACTGGACGGGAGGAATGACAGCCGGACATGGATGGTTTTTTAACTCATGCTATCTTGAAAGTGGGGATGGCTGGTTTTCGGCATACCTAATTCGGATGTGGGACATTACTGACCCCCGAGGTGCAAGATATATGGGTGAAGATGATCGGCAAGAACAATTGATGAACAAGATGTGTAATAATTCCGAACTATTATTTTATCCTGTCGCTATGGGTTTAGAGGTGGTCGAATTAGCTGCACCACATGGAATGGGAGATATAACTATTTATGGAGGGATACAGCTTGCAGATCTTTCTGTAATTGATAATCACCTTCTGGGAGTAACAATATATAATAACTTTAATGTAATTGACTTTTCAGACCCCGAAAGACCCGAACGTGAATCATCGGTTGAATTGAATGGTGAAGAGCCAATGCAGTTGTTTCATGATCTGAACACAGTTATTGTTAAATCAGGATCATCTATTTTAAACTTCGTTGATATTAGTGATATGGATAACCCGGCACACATTAATACATGGGAATCCGACAACAATTTGAAACAGATCGCCATTCTTGATACAACCTTTGTTGCCACAACTGAAAACGGAGAATTACTGGTTTTTGATTGGGATCAAGATAGTGCAGAGTTAACAGCCACAATAGATGGCAGAGGAAACGCACTTGATATCACGATTGATGGTGATTTTGGGTATATGTGCCTCGGTGAATCAGGATTCTGGAAAACGGACATCTCTGATCCCGAAAATCCTGAAGAGTTAGCCGTTTGGGATATAAACGTGGTGAAATGTTATATATTCAACGAGGCGGCTTTTGTGTCCACGATGGACAATCGGTTTTATGCGATTGATACAGGTGATCTGGAAAGTGAACCGCAGTTACTCCCAATTGAAGGAGACATTATCGATTTTGAATATGCAAACAGCCTATACTATGTTCTCTATTCAAACTGGATGAACATCTTTGATCCACAGAACATGGACGAGGCAATCGGTGTTTATCGAATGCCGCAGGGTTCGGAAGCATTCAGTTTAACATATGAAATGGGATTGGTATATATAGGGGATAAGGATCGGTTCAGAATAATTGATGTTTCTGATCCTGAACATCCTCGTGAGTTTGATGTAGTCGGAACGAGGTGCCGGGTGACAGATATAAGTGTTTCTGGAAACAATCTGTTCGCAGCTGATTCACCGGAGAGATTTAATAGCTATTACTATCCCAGCGTTTGGCAATATAACATTGAAGATCCCACCAATCCTCAATTTGTTGGCTGTTATGTTTCGGAAAATTGCGAGAAAATCAGTTCAATAAAAGTCGAGGATGATTTCCTTTTTGTACTTGGTCATATCCGGGATAGTGCTCCAGGTGGTAATACTCAGATTGAAGTCGTCAATATCTCAAATCCGCGGCGGATGAGTCTTTTGGGTTGGCAAAGGATTCCTCAGGGCGGTTTGAACTTTGATGTTGTGGGTGAATATATCTACGTTGCCAATAACTGGAATTTTGATATCTACGATTGCAGCCAGAGCCTGAACGTGGAAATGCATCAAGAAAGAGTCGTTGATGATTTTACTGTTCTTCAGACTTATCCAAACCCATTTAACTCGACTGTGAAAATTGAGTTCTCTCTGGCTTATGACCAATTTGTAGGTGGTTCGATTCTGGATGTCAAAGGAAGACAGGTCGCAGACTTGACTTCTTCAGGCATAATGTCACAGGGGAAAAACACCTTGATGTGGGATGCGGAAGGGTACCCATCCGGGATATACATCATCAAAGTGAACCTTAACGGAATAACAAAAGTTAACCAGATCCTACTTCAGAAATAATACTTGAACGGAGAATGTAAACATGAAAAAGATCTTTATAATTGCAATACTAATTCTTATCAGGTTCCACGCTGAGAACCTGCAATCGCAAGATTTTTACGGTATTAATCCTGTCAACAGGCTTTACTCAAACTGGGGTCGTGAATATAGCGGGACTTCCTCAGGAGACACTCTATTTTTCGTTGTTGAGGAAGAACGTTTCCAGAATTTTATGCTACATATTGTTGACTGTCAGGACCATGAAAACATTCATGAAATCGGCTGTTGTCCATTTGAAATTCCGGATTATTCCTGCATGAAGGCTCGAACAAATATTCTATATATTGCACACGGTGCAGGACTTAGTATAAGTATATTAGGTCAAAACCTCAGCCTCCAGGTGTTGGCTGAGTTCAATCTCGAACAGGGCTGTACTGCTGTTGAACTGATGGGGGATTATGCCTTGCTAGGTGGGGGAGATGGTAGAATGATCATTATGAATATTTCTGATCCAGCTAATCCGGAAATCTCAGCTGCAATTGATCTGGGATATGCCCCGACACAAATCAAAATTTCCGGTTCAACCTGTTATGTCACAGGTGATAGGTTCACTATTATCAGCATCGAAAATCCGGAAAATCCAGAAGTAATCAGCACTACAAACCGCAGTGGGCTAGACCTTGAGATAATAAATGAAACCGCATGTATTGCAATCGGAGATAATGGATTACGCTTCTATGATATTTCAGATCCGGGAGATCCATTTGAAACCGGACACCTGCGTAATAGTTCATATCGTCTTGAACAAATAGATGGTTTCTTATTATCCGGTCATCAGATTATTACTGAGGAATTTTGGGTAGGGCCAAATGATTATGTAGAATATGATGTGTCAAATTGTTGGTTGATAGATGTTTCAAATCCCTTTGTCCCGGTTACCATTAACAGAGCTGGGTGGTGTTATGGAAATCTTTTCACCGCTGTTGGGGGAATGATCACACAATTCTACGGAGATCCTGGTTCCTGGTACTTAACATTTCATTCGATACATCAGAATGGAAGATTAGTTCCAGCGGGGAGATTAAATCCTCCTCAACTTACAACTTTCGTGACTGGAGAGGGTGACAAACTATATGCATTGAATGGGGATGATTTGGTGATTTTAGACACTTCAAACCCGGAGTATCTGACGGAGGTCTCTCGGTTGAATCTGGAAGATAATCATCCTTATGAATTATATTTTGGGAATGAAAGAGTATATTTTTGCGATCGGTCAGGGAGAGTATTCAGGTCGGTGAATGTAAGTGACCCTCTTCGACCACGATTAACGGAATTTATATTTGAAGCGCCATTCAATCTCGGATATCATAGTTTCCGCACCTATATGGATAACCTCATTATCCCGACAACCGCAGATGGACGCTCCGGAATATTTATTGTTTCCACCGATCCCGATAATCCAGCAGAAACATTTTTTCAATTATTCGGTGAAGTTTACATGCCACCAGCAATCGTTGATAACTATATGTATGTGCCTGCTCGAAGTGATGGGGTAATAATTTTCGATATCTCTGAAATATCGCATCCTCGGGAAATCGGGAGGTTCGAGGTTGCTTGTGATGCATGGCGTCTCGACGCGGAAGACGATTTGCTCTGCGTTTCAGATGGCAATCTCAATGTTTTCAATATCGAAGATCGCGAAAATCCTGAGTTATTGTCTGTTGTCGATACTCCTGATACAACAACTATTGTTCAAATGAAGTATGGATATATCTATACGATTCTAGCCAACAGCATTGGAACTCGAGAACCATTTATACATATAGTTGATTTAACCGATCCCGCTAATCCAGTTAGTGTTGCTCATGGAGAAACCTATTCTCGACCCAGAAACATTTATTTGATACCCCCATATATATACACCTCTGAGAGAAATGCTCTCGGGATCTACGAATGTTCTGAAGTAGTCGGGGTAAATCATGATAGAGAGGAATCAGCACCCCAAACAACAACCCTCTACCCAGCCTACCCCAACCCCTTCAACAGCTTTACATCACTGAAATACAACCTGACAAAACCCGCAAGCGTGCAAATAGGAATCTTCGACACCCACGGACGGCAGGTGCTCGACATAACGAACCATCAATTGAGATACCCGGGAATTCACACGGAAATAATTAACGCAAATTCACTGCCTTCAGGGTCATATTACGCCTTTCTGAAGGTAGGAGATTTGCAGGAAGTTGCGCCTTTGATTTTGATTAAATGAGGAGAAAATCATGAAAAGATTTACAATGATTGTGTTTGTGCTACTGACGTTAGTTTTACAAACATCTTATGCTCAGGAGTTTAATGGCATAAACCACGTGAACAGGCTCTACTCGCAGTGGATGACAAATTATGGTGGATCTTCGACTGGAGATACTTTGTATATCGCCAGCGGGGATAATCTTCGTGGAAGAGTGGTCGTGACTATGTTTGATTGTTCCGATTCGGAAGATATTCATGTTTTCAATTCATTCCCGTTGGATGGTCTTGTATTTCTCACTTTGAATTCGCACGACAATCTTGTGTTCATCGGACATTCTACGGGCATGAGAATATTCGGACTCAACGGAGATGGAGGTTATTTTGTCAGTGGAGATTTCAATCTTGATGCCGGGATAACGGCTATTGAACTTTCAGGTCAATACGCTTTTCTCGGTTCAGATGATGGACAGTTTTTTGTAGTGGATATTTCTGATCCGGAACAACCCCGTGCGATTGGCACAAGTAACCTGGATTATACTCCAACTCAGATCAAGGTTTCTGGATTGTCTGCTTATGTCACTGGCGACCGATTTGCGATTATCAATTTGGAAGATCCTGAGAGTCCTGAGATTGTCAGCACGTTAAACCGCAGTGGTTTGGATTTGGAAATCATCGGTGAAATCGCTTGTATTGCAATTGGTGACGATGGCATCCGATTCTATGATGTTTCTGATCCAACAGACCCATTTGAAACGGGACATATTCGCAACAGATCCAATCATATCGAGCAGTTGGATGGGAGATTGTTTACCGGGCATCATATCT
>JABGPL010000015.1 GCA_018644935.1 Calditrichota bacterium
CATAGGGAAACTCTTAATCTGGTTCTGAGGGGAAATCTGTTATTCACCCGAGATCTATCACTTCAATTGTACTTTCAACCATACATGACGACAGGTGATTACCATACACCCGTCGAGTTGGCAAATCCCGATTCGTACGATTTTCAACCAATTGAAGGGGTACCCGACTTCGAATATGGCGACGAGAACAACAGTGATTTTCGCTATGCATCCGTCAACACCAACGTAGTGTTACGCTACGAATATAACGCCGGCAACACCTTCTATTTCGTCTGGAAACAAGCCTACAAGAGTGACCTGAGAGGCAACAATGACATCAACATAGACCTGAGTGACCTGTTCTCCAGCCAACCGGAGAATGTGTTTTTGGCGAAGGTGACGTATTGGTTCGAGATTTGAGCTCTTCACTCCGAATTGGGGCACGCTTGATCTCTACAATTGGTTCTCCGTAGTCAATCCGGTTAACCTACTGAATCTGCCACAGAAATGGCATCGTCGAATGTCTGGAGCATTCAGATAGAGATCATAGTGGTTCTTATCCTCATCTTCAAATTATTTTTTTACAAATCGATTATTTTTGTGAAATGACAACCGCGGTCAAGATATATCCTGGCATAATCGTTATCTTCTCTTGACAGGAGAAAATGACAGGAGAAAAATTTGATAAAAAAAGAAAAGGTCATCGCAGTTGGGAAAATGCAGGATTATATCGCGTCTCATCTAACAGAACCGATCTCCCTGTTCGATCTTGCGCAATCCTGCGACTTGTCGCACTGGTATGCATCCAGGATATTTAAGGAACTATTGGGCAAAACACCGTTCGGGTATATCCGAGCTTGCAGGATGTCCCGGGCTGCCCTGAAATTGCGGGATGACAATGTCCGCGTGATTGATGTGGCACTGGATTTTGTTTTCGATACGCATGAAGGATTTACGCGCGCGTTCTCGAGACAGTTTGGTGTCAATCCAATGCAATACAAAAAAAATCCCGGTCCGGTACAGCTTTTTCTGCCTAATCAGATAATGTTCTCCCACAGAAACTTATTCAAAGTGGAGAAAGATATGGACAAGAACAATTCCAAAAAATCCGATCAAAAGGACGTGCAGACTGTATTCGTTCAGGTTGTCGAGAGACCAGCCCGCAAGTTAATCCTGAAACGGGGTATCCGGGCAACAGAATACTTCACATACTGTGAAGAAGTCGGATGCGAAATGTGGGGTACATTGGTCAGTATCAAAGAAGCGCTGTACGAGCCGGTCGGATTGTGGCTGCCATCACGCATGGTGATCCCCGGCACTTCTGTGTACGCTCAAGGCGTGGAAGTACCGGAAGATTACTCCGGCGACATTCCCCAGGGATTCGATATAGTAGACCTGGAGCCATGCATGATGATGATCTTTCAGGGACAGCCTTTCGACGATCAGAATTTCGAAGAGGCGATCCACAGTCTTCGTGATATAATGAAGACTTATGATCCGCAGATCTATGGTTTCGAATGGGCAGAACAGGATGCGCCGCGGTTTCAGATGGAACCTCAGGGGTATCGCGGATACATCGAAGGACTGCCCGTCAGGGAAATCTCGAAAAACTCACTACGAAATCGTTTGGATGCAAAAAACAGATGATTTGTTTGGAAAGGATTTATAGAATTTCATAATTCCTCCTTGAGCACAAAAAGCCCCAGTTTCAACTGGGGCTTGCACTCTGCCCGTTCGTGGAGGGGAAATGAAAGGGCTTCGTTCACAAACGATACATTAACAACCCCGAAGGGGCAGGTCTGATGTTCCCTAACCTGATTGTCGAAAGAGTAGAACATTCTAATAAGCCGTGTCACATTAGAAAAAAGGTGCACCCCGTGCACCCCAACAACGGAGTAAAAATTGCCAAACCACATATACATCGCAACAAGTTTAGACGGCTTCATTGCTACTACTGATGGCGGAATAGACTGGTTAAACGATATCCCCAATCCAGATGGGAGCGATTACGGGTATACTAATTTTATGCAGAAAATGGATGCCTTAGTTATGGGTCGAAAAACCTTTCAGGTTGTTTTAGGCTTTGGTGAATGGCCATACGATAAGCCTGTTTTCGTTCTAAGCAACTCCCTCACATCAATACCCGACAATCTCAAAGACAAGGTGAAAATTGTGAGTGGAGATTTAAAGTCAGTGATTTCTGACCTGAATAAACAGGGATATCAGAACCTCTACATTGATGGCGGGAAAGTAATCCAGAGTTTTCTTTGTGAGGATTTAATCGATGAGATGACTATTACACGGATACCAATTCTGCTCGGCAGTGGAATTCCTCTGTTTGGGGAGTTAAAACAGCGTTTGAAATTTACTAATAAGAATACGCAGGCGTTTGGTAATGGATTGGTTATGAGCAGTTATGTGCGGGACAGGGGGTAGTTTTTGCGTGTGGGTGGCAGTGTCTTGCCTGCCGAGACATGTTTACATAATGAACAATATATTGGATCAATCTCTATCTTCAGAAGCTTGTAAAACAGGCTTCTGAAGAACCGTGTCCGGGCGAGCCAATCACGCCACACGAGCTGGTAAAAAAATCCAGTTAGTCGAGTGGAAGCAACACCCGAATTACCGTCCCCACCCCTGCTTTTGATTCCACCACCATAATTTTGCCACGATGGATATCTTCAACAATTCTCCTTGCGAGGGAGAGTCCCAAACCCCAGCCTCTTTTTTTGGTTGAGTAGCCGGGACGGAAGATGTTACGCCAATCGGAGCGGCCTATTCCACTGCCACTGTCAATTACGTCGAATGCGATCTTGTTGCCTTTGAGACTGCCTCGTACTGTCACTTTTCCGCCTTTGCCGTGCAGAGCTTCGACGGCGTTGCGGAGGAGGTTTTCTATTACCCAACCGAATAAATCGGGGTTCACACGAATTGTCATTCCGGACGGGAAAGTGGATTCTAATTCAACTTCTCCGGAAGCAAGCTGAGGCAGGCGATGTCGTATATAGTTAACAGCATTCTCGACAATTGATTCGACACTCACGGTCAGGAACCCGGCTTTTGAACCGATTCGGTTGAACCTCTCTGCAACCGTTTTCAAGCGATTAATATCACTCTCCATCTCGTCGCGGATCGTTGAGATATCCGGGCGGTTTTCCGGCTCTTCGTCGAGTAGTTCGAGCCATCCATAAAGAGATGTCAGGGGCGTTCCCATCTGATGAGCGGTTTCGCGAGCCATTCCGACCCAGACTGAACGCTCCTCACTCTTTTTAAGATTTACAAATCCTATATACCCGATTAGAATCAACCCGCCGACCATTACGAACTCGATCCACGGTAGATATTGCAGCCTGCGGATTTGATCGGAATCACCATAGTAAAAAAACTGAGTCAGATTATATTCGTCAAGCTCAAGCGGTACGGGGAAGTTCCCCTGCCTGTTCCATTGCCTCATCAGTGCTTTAGCACGCTCATTCGCTTCTTCTTTTGGGAGTTCATCGAGCTCAGGCAAGCCCGACCATGAGGTAGGTTCGTGATCGACATCGGCGACAATTAGAGGAAAGTCCTTTTTTGCCATCTCGTTCAGGTAGATGTCAAGTGCTTCATCACCCTGGATAAACAGGCTCTTGAAGCGTTCTACTTTCAAAGTTACATGTGCCCGGGAGTTCCGCCGTAATCCATTAACAATCCAGTTGGTATAAAGTAATACCCCAAGTAGAATGGCAACACCAGCTACAAATAAGCCCTGCTTAAACCCACCAATTCGTTTGTATGGAAAACGCAAATACTCTCCTGATTTTGTCCAACCCTTAGCCGTCCCTGCCTGCAATTCATAAGTTTGCATGTTCGGACAAATCCCATCCGGTAGAACAAGCATTCCTGCTTGTTTATCCCGCGAAGCGGGATTCGTATCAAAACAACACCACAAATTGTTTCCCGCTTCCGCGGGAAAGTCAAACAAGAATGATTGACCTACTGAAAATCTAAAGCCTCAAGCAGAGACGCCTGAGCTACTTTGGTTTCTGCGCCACAACTAACAATGATCCACCATTGGGTTGTTCACCAGGAATCATATCCAATAACATTGCTACAATTGCAATGGGTGTTGCAACCAGTAGATATATAGCTACCACAAAAATCATCATCTGACTCATCCCGAGCATACTCATGGGGATTCTCTGCAACAAATTCCATGCAATTTTCCCGAAGAAACCGTAGCCATGAACGATCCTTTCGATTTCAAAACCTGCAGCTTCAAGCCGCTCACGTGCTTGGGAATCTGTGTACCCATCCCGGAAATGCTCATCAACTGTCCATTCGTGGTCATCTGCTTCTCGATCAGCGTGAGAAAGATGTGCATCATCTTCATTTACAATGCGTGGGGTGTGAATGATGACTCTGCCTCCGGGATTCAGAATCCGGTAAAATCCTCGAAATGTCGCAACGTCGTCTTCAATATGCTCCATTACATCAACAGACAGGATTAGATCGAAATTATCCTCACCCACTGGCAGAGCTTGAACATCACCGATTACGAATCTTGTCTTTGGGTGAACCATTTGAAAATATTTCTCATTTCCATATAAATGTTTCCGGTCAATCTCGAGACCGACAAGATCAGCATTTGTGAATATCCTCATCATGCGATCTGAATACTGACCGAAGCCCATTCCAGCATCGAGAATTTTTGGGGATGGTCCGATATGACGTAGTAATCTCCAGAGCTCCCGCCTCACATACCAGGCACGGAGGAAAATAGTTTCGAGTACGAGATGAAAGGCATGGCGCAACGTATTACTACGACCCAACATTTTTGCCAGTTTAAATTTTACTGGATCATATTCCAAGTTTATATCCTTTATTAAGTGATCAAGTTTGCAAGTGATCAAGGGATCAAGTTTCACAAGCAGAGTGGTGTCAGATGTCCTCACCTGAGACTTTGAGGAGGGCGAATAACCATTCGTCCCTCATCCTGATAAAAATAAAATGCTCTACCCGGTTATTCTACAACCCGTTTTCTTTTTCTCAACAACCAAAAGCCAAGAGTACCAAGCAAACAGAAAGTCGTGATCAAAGATATCCACAGCCCTGTATAGAACCACACCGGCCAGAACCTGAAGGTGACATCATGACTACCAGCTGGGATGACGATTGCGCGTAAAACAGCATCAGCACGAATAATTTCAGTTTCTTTTCCATCGATTCGAGCTTTCCAACCGGATGGGTAGTAGGTATCTGCCAGCACCATTAGTTTCGGGACTTCTGTTACAACCTGAATGTCAATCTCTTCCGGTTTGTAAACGACAATTTTCGCCGAAGAGTTCCCACCAGCCTCGGGTTTCAGTCCTGGTTCTTTCTCAAGCAGAACTTCCTGTGCTGGATTCCACACACCCCGCATCATCTCATTTAGCGTCGCGTTAAAGTCTTCAATCACCCTATAATTCTCAACAAATCTTACACGCGCCAACTCCCCCGGATTACGATATAGGAATGCCCCACCCCCTGCTCGAGCTTCGCGCGGCATTAATTCAAGCCTGTAATCTTTAACAGGTCTTACGGGATCAGGGATTCCCTGTTTGCTCATCTCCGCAAAAGCGGTTTCAAGAGGAATTGTCGTGAGAATATATCGAACATTGAGCGCATCGAGCAATTGAGGTCTTTTCATCAAAAGTTGCCAACTGTATGGTGCATTTTCATCTAAACCGGAAACTGTCATCAATTTCTGGAAAGGAGCCGGTTTTGCCCCGAAATACCCAGTTGTAGATTCAATGTCAAAATATGATAGCCAGTTTGCAGGATTTGCGTTAGTACGTACACCAAGTGTATTTTGCCAATACATGGCAGGATAGCTCTTGTCCAACGGATGAACCCTGAATTTGTCAGTATCTTTGGAAAGTCGTTTAACCACCCCTTCTGGTATCAATAAGGCATCCTGTTGTCTCATCGAGTGAAAGCTGACCAGCTTATGATTAATCGGAATAAGATCAATCAGAAAAATAATTATAACAACACCTGTTAATGCCCACCACGACACCTTTTTGCTCAATGCTAATGCTGCGGTTACACAGAGCACAGCCATTAAAAGCAGGACCCGACCCATATCAGCCCGTGCGATTGGTTCAGCGAGAGCCAGCACCTTTTCATGTAAACCTGGCTGAACGATTTCTGCGAAGAAGTGATAAAACCCACTGAAAAATCCTGGCATCGTAAACGCGACAAATGCCTTTAAGGCAGCGATTCCTGCCAGAATATAAAGGACTTTGATTAGCTTAAGGTTTACTTCTCCTTTCCGCGCTTTGTCAATTAGTGCCTGCAAGCCCATTCCTGCCAGGATTACTGCTGCAAGTAACAGCAAAACCTGCCCCATAACGGGAGCTCGGAACTTATTAAATAAGGGCAGGAAGTGAAAAAATGGTCCGTAAAGGATTGGCAGGTACTTCCCAAAAGATAAAACCCATGCGGCAATCCCTAATGTCAGAGGAAATCCCCATCTTGCGCGACTGACAGTTGCAAGTGCGAATGCAAACAGCAGCACAATTACTATTCCGAAGTACATTGGGTTCTGAGTAAACGATTGTCCTGCCGGGGTGCCGACAGTTCCCCAGTATGTGCCCCCTGCGAAGCCAAACCAGCTTGGGAATAGATATGTTATCGATTCAAGCGGATGAAATGACCATCCCGTGGCGTATGACCAGTCTACACCACCACCAGCAACTCCGGAAGCTCCGGCACCCCGGATGGAATATCGGGCGTAATCCAAAACCGACATCCAGAGTACTGCCGATACTGCAAGGGAGATGACCATTGATCCGATCCATAATCCTCCGGTCTTCACCCAGGTTTTTATTTCACCTTTTCGGTAGGCGTCAATTCCATAATATAAAAGATAAAGTCCCATCAACATCCCACCATATGCCGCTACTTGAGGGTGCAGGGAGAGAATCTCCACGGCAAAAACACCACCAAGTGCTGCAGCCCTTCCAAGCGTTGGCTTCAGTCGCAATCGGTCAATCAACAACCATATCAACGGAAGATACACAATTCCCATTAATTTAGAGCCATGCGCGACATCTACTAAAACAATCAACTGTGGTGAGAACATATATGCCGCACCAGCCAGCCAACTGGCTAGCCTGCCACATTTGAAATGTCGAGCAAGAAGAAATACAAAAAATCCAGCCATCAAGTAGTGAAATAGCCATCTGTTATATTCCCCGAACCCAAAAATGTAGCTGCATGCCCGAATGATATATTCAGGGGGATATGTAAAGAGCGCGTATTGCAATCCGGCAAACATAGGTAACCCGCAGAAAAGCGTAGGATTCCATAACGGGAAGTGAAAGTTCTTTAAGGAGAATATAGCTTCCTCACCCATCTTGTTCATGCCTGAAACTGCCATCATGTCCGGAGCTGGAGTCAGCCCTTTATTCTCGAACACCACAGGCGCAAAAAATATCACAAGTAAAAGATAGAGCCCAAACACAGATATTATCGTTCCACGATTTCTATTCCAGAACGAATTGGAGGTCTCATCTATTGGTTTGTTATGTGATTTTTGCGGTGTTGATTTTACGTTTTTTGCAGAGTGTTTTTTTGCCATATTTCTTGGAGTTTGGTGGAAAACTTTTCTTTCAATGAATATAGTCATCAGGAGGCATGAAAGCAATGCGATAACTGCAATAAAATGGTTGCTTAATCGCTTCTGCGATTGTATATTGGATATTGACTAATTAGATAACTTTTTTACCGGATAAATGCAGGAGAAACTCATGGTTCAGAAAGAGCTCTGGAACAAGCTGAAACAACGTTTAAAAGAGGTATCCATCGCAGCGGCTGACTTCACTGAAGAACAAGCCCTGATTGGAAAACTTAAGTTTGAAATTTTGACACTTAAGCGAAAAGTAGACAAGCTCCATTTAAACCTTGGCGTTCATATGTGTGAGATGTCAAAGCTTAACCCGCAACCCAATCCCTTCGAGGATGCCGATGTGATCCATTTCATCAGTGAAGTTGAAGATTTGGAAATGAAGATTGAGGCGAAACGTCGCGAGATTACCGAAGTTGCAGATCACTTTCGGACAAAATCAACTGAGACGAATACAACTGAGACAAATACTGACCCGGTTGATACTCCTCCAGTTACACCTCCATTTGAGCCACCAATGGAACCTGTGCCAGCCACTGATCCAGTGGTAAAAAGCCCAGAGACTACCGAAACCCCGGCAGAAAAACCGATAGAGAAAATTGAAGAAGTATCTGAGGAAGCTCCGAAAAGGAAACCCAGAAAGCCCAGAAAAGCTGTCACTAAGAAAAAAACTGATTCTGACGAGAAAACAACTCCCAAAAAACCAAAAGGGAGACCCAAAAAGGAAAAACCAGCCGAATAATTCAACGTCGGTTTTGTAAAATGAATAGCATATCCCGGTTTCGTTGAGCCGGGATTATAAAATTCTATTGGTTATAACACTTTATACTCTGGATTTGACATAGTTTCCCTTAACTGACTGCGAGATAGGCAATACTTCTCTGCCCTTATAACACCCTTGTTCTCTGCCTATGATGCTGTTATATCAGCATTTCCAGTTCTTATCAAATGTGCTTTTGTTTTTTTTAAATTCCCCGGAGGATTTGATGTTTTGCAAGCATGTACTTTTAATAACTGCCATTTCATTCTTAATTTCATTCGGGATCACTCCTGGTTTCGCTGAAGTGACCGTTGATCCCATTGGTTTTGCAGTATCCACAGTTGATGAAATAGTCGAGCTTGAACTTACACTGTTCAACAGTGGTGAGACCCCTGTTGCTTACTCCCTTAAAACAGATTTGATTGAAGAAGAAGAAAGACGAGGACCTCGCCGAGATGATCTAGGTGATGCAATCGCTGATTTTGCCACTCCTGGTGGTTGGTGGACAGGTTTATGTTCGGACGGAGAATTGATATATGGCTATACACATAATGCCATTGATGGTGGCAATATGGTCATTTCTTTGAATCCCGAAGATGGTGAAATCACACCACTCTTTAATGCTGGTATAAGTGGAACAACGGGAATGACTTATGCAGATGGAGAAATCTGGGTTGCTCACCGTCAGGAAAACGACATCAAACGATATGATCTTGAGGGTGAACGATTGGGAGTGATCCGAATACCTTCGGATGCCGCCGTTGGAATTGCCTATGATGGTGAAAACTGCTGGTGTACGATGCTCCCTACTCGCAATTATGTCATGCTGATCAGTCCTGACGGAGAAGAATTGCGTAGAGTCGCTATTGGAGATTATACCGACGGTTGGTCAACAATGGAGTGGGTTCCTGATCATCCCGGTGGAGAAATGTGGTTCCGTGATCATGGACGAAATATTTACCAGCTCAACCTCGAGGGAGATGAGGCTGAAATAATACAAACATTTGAGATGCAGGCAGGAAACGAATTCGGCATCACCCACGATGGTGAAAATCTTTGGTACAACCTCCAGGCAGGTGGTCGCTGGTATTGTGTTGATGATGGAGTTGCTGAGATGCGTCTTGTAAATCTCGAACCTCGTGATGGTGAAATCGCAGGTGATGATGAAGTTGTAATAGCCGTAAGCGTCACTCCTGAGGGTAACGAAGCGGGTTTTTATAACATTTTCATTGAAATTGAATTGGAATACGCCGATGGAAACGTTGAAATTGTAGAAATTGCTTCAATTGTTTCAATCGATGAACCAGTTGCTGAGGTGACAGTTTTTGTAGCCGATGCAGCTACGGATGAAAGTGTTATGGACGTAACTACCGACCTGTATCAGTATGCAATGACAAGATTTACAGATGAGGATGGTCTTTGCTATTTCGAGAATTTACCCCCATCTGACTATGACTTTCTATTTACAGCTCCGGATTACTTACCTCTCGAAGCAAACCTCGAAATTGATGGCGAAGGGGAAGTTCAACTTAATGTTGAATTACTGCATTCACAGTGCAACCCGGATATTGAAGCGATTGTTGAGGAACTCCCAGCCGAAGAAAGTATGATGGTCGAATTTAACATCACCAATGATGGCAATGGACCCCTTTCGTATACCACAGACCGCAGATTGCTCGGTGATGCAAACGCAGAACCCTGGGAACACAGAGTTGGTGTCCCTGCCGGAGTGGTTGTCGAAGATGCCCGTGTTCATGGCGCGGTCTTTATCAATGATCATTTTTATGCGAGCGGAGCAAATGACGGTGAGGCTGCCATTTATGTCCTCAATAGTGAACTGGAACTTGTAGAGCAATATGCCCAGCTTGGTGAAAGCCGATACGGTTATAAAGACCTGGCGACGGATGGTGAAACAATCTGGGGATCTGGCGAAAGAATAGTCTTTGAATTCACTCCTGACGGTGAAGAAGTATCATCATTTGACTGCGGCATTTCTCCCTGCAATAACCTCGCGTGGGATTCGGACAGAGACATACTCTGGTGTTCCGGTACTACTACTAACATCGTTGGTTTTGACCGAGATGGAAATCAGGTCGGTGAGGTAGACAGACAAAATTTGCGGGTTTATGGACTTGCCTATTGGCCTGATGATCCCGATGGTTATCAACTCTATGTTTACCATAAGGTCCGCGAAGTTGGAAATTTGATGGTCGCAAAATACGACATCGAAAACAATCAGGTGATGGAAGTCGCAAATCTACAACATGAAATTGGTGGAGTCGCACAGGGATGTTTTATTACTAACCAGTATGACATTTATAGCTGGGTGTTTATGGGTGTCGCAAACAGTGGAGCAGAAGATCGGGTGGATATCTGGCAGATTGACGCACGCAAAGACTGGATGGAAATTAATCCCACTGAAGGCATAATTGTCGCTGGTGAGCAAGAAGGTTTTGAGGTCACTTTAGATGCCTCAGGTTTGCCTGAAGCCCTATTCGAGGGAGAAATCGTTTTTTCACATGATGGCATCGGTGGAGAAACCCATGTGCCGATAACCCTTCAAGTAGGTGAAGGTCAGGGTGGTGGTCCAGAAGAATTGGTACTCGAACTTGCCAATGGTTGGAACACAGTCTCAGCTTATGTTCAACCAGATCCTGATGATATTGTCGAAATAATGTCTGGTCTTGTAGACGCAGAAACGCTAATAATGGTAAAAAACGGTAACGGACAGTTCTACAACCCACAATTCGGATTTAACAACATCCCCGGATGGATGGTTGATGAAGGCTACATGATCAAAATGGATGGTGCTGACGAGTTAACACTTATAGGTGAACCTGTACCGTGGGATCAAGCAATTGCTCTTGATCCAGGCTGGCAGATGATCAGCTATTACCCACGACAGGGTGTGAACGCTGTACTTGCTCTTTCCGGTATTGTAGATGTGTTGTTAATGGCGAAAGACGGAGCGGGACACTTTTACAGTCCGGCTTTCGGATTTAGCAATATGGGTGATATGATTGCCGGTCAAGGGTATCTGCTGAAAATGGACGAAGCTGCCGAACTTGTCTACACAGTTGAGGAAGAAGTTGTCGCTGAATCAACCCCAATCCAATTACCACGCATGCTCCCAATTCACCCCAATACTGGTGAAAACATGAGCTTGCTGGTCCTAACAGATCTGCAGGACGGAGAACTTGGCGTTTATGCAAACGACAGATTTGTAGGTTCAGGAGTAATTCAGAATGGCAAATGCGGTATTGCAGTTTGGGGTGATGATGAGATGACAGAAGTGAAAGATGGACTCTCTGAAGGTGAAACATTCACATTGAAGATGACAGATAACATTCCTTTGAAAGTGTCGAGAGTTATCTCAGGCAATGGGTTGGTGTATTCAAAGGATGACTTTACCGTAGTGGAACTGGAATCTGAAACCCAGCTGCCATCGGAATATTTTCTGTCCGTCGCGTTTCCGAATCCGTTTAACAGTGTGACCAGCTTGTCGTATGGATTACCTGAATCCAGCACTATAAATATCCGAGTTTACGACGATGCCGGGCGCTATGTGACGACGCTGATCGATGGCGATCAGAGAGCTGGCAGTTATTCCGTGACCTGGGATGCTCGCGACGTCCCATCCGGCATTTACCTAGTGAGGCTGGAAGCGGGCAGTCATCACGCTGTTAAGAAGGCTATGTTAATAAAATAAGAGAAAACTTCCGTCAGGCTTGACAGATGCATTATAAACTGGAAATCCCAAAAAGGAGTTTACCATGTTCACCATTCGCACAACTTCATTTGCTGTAATAGCTGTTCTCTTGCTTATCGCCCCTAATGTCGTTATAAGCGAAGTGACCGTCGATCCGCACGGTTTCGCTCTGTCGGTTGAAGAAGCCGGAGCGGCTGATGTCGAGCTGATAATCAACAATAGCAGTGAAGATGACCTTGCTTTCAACATCAACTACACCTTGATCGAGGATGATCAGGGAGACTGGCGAGGACCTCGCCGCGATGACCCAGGGGATGTCTTGGCACAGTACCAGAAGCCATATAATCAGATTCATGGTCTAGCCTGGGACCCCGACCGCAATTGGATGTGGGGTATTGGTTTCGATCAGCATCTTCACGCTATGGACCTCGATAATGATAGAGAGGTTGTAGTTGACGTCCAAGTCCAAGTCCAGATGGCTGGCATGTTTTATTTTGATGGAATCCTTCATATCGGCGGATGGGGTGGAGGTGCGGATAATATCTTCCGCTGGGATGCGGAAGGTAACGCTTTGGATCGGTTGGTTTTGCCTCAAAATCCAGGTTTGTCATATATCGCCTCGGATGGTGAACACATTTTAAACAATAATTTCGGCAATCGTCAGATTCTCGTCTTCAACTTGGACGATCAACAGAATGTAGGGACCATAGATTTCGGTCAAGCTACCGGTGGTAATGGTGCATGGTCTCTGGAATGGGTAGGAGCTCACCGTGATGGGCAGCTCTGGTTAACCGGTCTGGATCGGCTTTACCAGTGCACCGTGGATGACGAATGGAACTGCGAACTTGTACAGAGCTTTGGGATAATTCGGGGTTCAAATTCCGCCATTGCCCACGATGGTGAGAATTTGTGGGTAGGGAAGTTTGATGCCCCATTCAATGTCGTTGACGACGGTGTTAGAGAATTCCGGATGCTCACTTTCGATCCGGATATCGGTGTTGTTCAAGGGCAAGACTCCTTTCCGATTGCGATTCATGTTGATGCCGAAGGCGCGGAAGCAGGTGTCTATAACCTGCTGATAGAAATCGAACTATTCGAACCGGAAGTGATGCGGGACGATCCGGATCAATCAATTATTGAGATTTCGGCAGTAATATCGGTCGACAGACCGACTTTCAACCTTTCTGGGATAGTGGCAGATGCCGCGGGTGGAGCGGCTGTCGAGGGCGTTGTGATCGAAATGGATAATTACATGATCACTCGTTTTAGTGACGAGGAAGGCGGGTATTCAATTGACGATCTGCCGCCTGGAGAATATCATCTGACTTATACCACAACAGACTTCCTACCGTTCACTCTTGACGTCAATCTGGATGGCGAAGACGTGGTTGATGCAGATGTCGCACTGTTGCATTCGCAATGTAACATCAACATCGAATCAATCGTTGACGAGCTTGACCCTGGAGCACAATCTCAGGCAAACTTCATTGTTTCAAATGCGGGTAACGGACCACTAACATACACAACCGACCGCAGATTACTAGGTGACGCAAACGCAGAACCCTGGGAACATCGAGTTGGTGTCCCTGCCGGAGTAGTAACCGATGATGCCCGTGTTCATGGTGCAGTGTTTTTAAATGATCATTTCTATGCGAGTGGTGCAAATGACGGTGAGGCTGCCATTTATGTGCTTAATCGAGATCAGGAACTTGTAGAGCAATATGCCCAACTTGGTGAAAGCCGATACGGCTACAAAGATCTGGCGACGGATGGTGAGGTGATCTGGGGGTCCGGTGAAAGAATAGTCTTTGAATTTACCCCTGGCGGTGAAGAAGTTAGCTCATTTGACAGTGGCATTTCTCCCTGCAATAACCTAACATGGGATTCAGACAGAGATATACTCTGGTGTTCCGGTACAACTACTGATATCGTTGGATTTGACAGAGATGGAAATCCGGTTGGCGTGGTGGACAGGCAGGACAAAAGAATTTACGGACTCGCATATTGGCCTGATGATCCCGATGGTTATCCACTCTATATTTACCATAAGATCAACGGAGTCGGGAATTTGATGGTCGCAAAATACGACATCGAAAACGATCAGGTGATGGAAGTCGCAAGCCTACAGCATGAAATTGGCGGTGCGGCTCAGGGTTGTTTTATTACCAACCAATATGACATTTATAGCTGGGTGTTTATGGGTGTCGCTAATAGTGGCGCGGAAGACCGTGTTGATATCTGGCAGATAGATGCTCGCAAAGATTGGATGGCTGTTAATCCAACTGAAGGAATAATCGGCGCGGGTGAGCAAGAAGGTTTTGAGGTCACTTTAGATGCCACAGGTTTGCCTGAAGCCTTGTTCGAAGGAGAGGTTGTTTTTATGCATGACGGCGTCGGTGGAGAAACACATCTGCCGATAACCCTTCAAGTAGGCGAAGACCAGGGTGGCGGTGCGGAAGAAATGGTTCTCGAACTTGCCAATGGTTGGAACACGGTGTCTGCATATATTCAACCCGATCCGGATGACATTGTTGAAATAATGACCGAACTTGTTGAAGCTGAAACACTGATAATGGTCAAGAACGGAGCGGGTCAATTCTACAATCCGCAATTCGGATTTAACAACATCCCCGGATGGATGGTTGATGAAGGTTACATGATCAAAATGGATGGTGCCAACGAGTTAACACTCACAGGTGAACCTGTACAATGGGACCAGGCAATTGCTCTTGATCCGGGTTGGCAGATGATCAGCTATTACCCGCGACAGGGAGTTAACGCAGTACTAGCTCTTTCCGGGATTGTAGATGTATTGTTAATGGCAAAAGACGGGGCAGGACACTTTTATAGCCCGGCTTTTGGATTTAGCAACATGGGTGATATGGTTGCCGGTCAAGGATATTTGCTGAAAATGGATGAAGCCGCTGAGCTTGTCTACACTGTTGAGGAAGAAGTTGCCGCTGAGTCAACTCCAATCCAATTACCAAGAAGGCTCACAATTCATCCCAATACAGGTGAAAACATGAGCTTGTTGGTCTTTACTGATCTGCAGGATGGTGAACTTGGTGTTTATGCTAACGACAGATTTGTAGGTTCAGGAGTAATTCAGAATGGCAAATGCGGTATTGCTGTCTGGGGTGATGATCCAACAACTTCTGGCAGGGATGGGGCCTTGAATGGAGAGACTCTGGAGTTTGTATTTGAGGATGGGACTTCCCCACATCCCATCATGTTTGAAATATTGTTCGGTGAAAACGAATACCAAACAAATGATTTTCTTTTGATTCGTATTGTTGATACTCCTGAAACTCCCAATGAAATTGGGATAGTTAGTGCCTATCCTAATCCCTTTAATAGTAATACAACATTAACATACAATCTGGTTGAAGAATCGGATATTAGTATAGGGTTATTTGATTTGAACGGTCGTATGATTTTAGAGCTCAAAAATGGATCTGAAAAATCCGGTTTACACTCACTAACAATTGACGGTGCCACAATGGCAAGTGGAGTTTACATCATTCAACTCCAAACTGGTTTAACCACATCCAAACAGAAAATCACATTACTAAGGTAATGTTGCCCTAAACTCAATCTAGTTCCTATTCGGGAATAGATAAGAATTAAGAAAAACTGCCATGAAACATTGATATCCAGAACATCCGAATTCAGGTCTTGGATATCAATTGAAAAAAAACGGAGTTTACATGTCGAAATTGAAAAGGATTTTTCCGGTTTTTGCGATACTATCGCTTTTAATATTTGTTAATCCAACCTATGGACAAGTTTCAGTAGCACCAATCGGCTTTGGTGCATCTTTGGAAGTTAATGCTGAAGCCAACGCAGAAATGATTCTTATTAACGATGGTGACAATCCTGTCACATATAACATTAGCTACGACCTTATCGAGGACGAGGAACGCCGTGGGGGTCCGCGACGGGATGATCTTGGAGAGGAAATTGGCGGACTTCAGGTTGAGAATGGATCATGGTTCGGGCTAACCTGGGACGGGGAATGGATGTGGGGCATAACTTACTCTGACAGCCGAGTTATAGCATATGATATGGATAACGAAATCCAGGCACAATTCCAGGCTCAACATCGTAGCTGCACCGGGTTAACATGGGACGGCGAGACCTTCTGGACGGCAGGTCCAGGTCAATTGCTTGTCAGATTTGACATAGAAGGCAATACCATCGATCAAATCAATGTTCGGGGAAACCTGCCTCGAGGTGTTACATGGGACGGCGAAGCCCTGTGGTATACTAACCTTTCCGCTCCCTATTACTGCCAAAGGGTAAGTGTTGAAGGTGAACTGCTTCGAGACATAAATATCGAAGGTATAAATAATACACGGATGTCCTGCGTATGGGTCGAAGGTCATAGAGACGGACACCTTTGGATACACCATACTGATGGTCCATTATATCAACTTAATGTCGAAGAAGATGATCCCGAGATAATTCAGGAAGTTCAGCTCCATGAAGGCGGTAACAGATGGGGAATCGATCACGATGGTGAACACCTCTGGTATCCCACGCAAGAACGTTGGATTCAGTTTGATGATGGTGTCGCCGAGTTTTTCATGCTTGGGTTTGAACCGTTTGAAGGAGTAATTCCACCTGGAGAAGACATCCCCGTTGAAATATTTATCACAACTGCAGGAGTAGAGGCTGGTGTATACAATATTCTGGTTGAAATCGAACTTGAAGAATTAGAAGAAATTATCGAATTCACTGCGATTATAACTGTTGACTCACCCTCAGCCAACATTCTGTGCTCTGTCACAGATGCTGCTACCGATGAGGCAGTTCCCGATGTGACAGTTGATGTTTACAAATATAGTTACACTCGTTTTACTAATAATGCAGGCAGGTGTGAGTTTGAAGAACTTCCCGTCGGTGAGTATGAATTCACCTTTACAGCAACAGATTATCTACCCTTAGTTGAACCTTACCAAATTGATGGAGAGGGCGAACTCAATCTTGATGTCGAACTACTCCATGCACAATGCAACCTTGACCTCGAAGAAATTGTGGATGCACTCGATGCCGGAGCCCAATCTGAAACCATTTTAACAGTTACAAACGATGGAAACGGCCCCTTAACTTTTACAACCGACCGTAGATTACTCGGTGACGCAAACGCAGAACCCTGGGAACATCGAGTTGGTGTCCCAGCTGGAATTGTAGCTGAAGATCCTCGGGTTCATGGCGCGGTATTCATCAATGATCATTTTTACGCAAGTGGAGCCAATGATGGTGAGGCTGCCATCTATGTCCTTAATCGTGATCAGGAGCTTGTAAACCAATTTGCCCAGCTTGGGGAAAGTCGTTATGGTTACAAAGATCTAGCTTCTGATGGCGAAACAATCTGGGGGTCCGGTGAAAGAATAGTCTTTGAGTTTACTCCTGACGGTGAGGAAGTTAGCACCTTTGATTGTGGCATTTCTCCATGCAATAACCTTGCATGGGATTCTGATAGAGACATACTCTGGGTTTCAGGCACCACTACTGACATTATTGGTTTCGACCGGGAAGGCAATCAGGTCGGTGAAGTAGACAGACAAAATTTGCGAATTTACGGACTTGCTTACTGGCCGGATGATCCCGATGGCTATCAACTCTATGTTTACCATAAGATCAATGATGTCGGCAATTTGCTGGTCGCAAAATACGACATCGAAAACGATCAGGTCATGGATGTCGCAAACCTCCAGCACGAAAATGGTGGAGTTGCTCAGGGTTGTTATATAACAAACCAATATGACATCTACAGTTGGGTGTTTATGGGGACAGCAAACAGTGGCGCGGAAGATCGTGTGGACATCTGGCAATTAGATGCCCGGAAAGATTGGATGGGGATTGAACCAACTAATGGAACAATTGAAGGCGGTGAAGCTCAGGAATTCGTGGTAACCCTGGATGCGACAGGTTTACCGCAGGCACCATTTGAGGGGGAAATTGTATTCACACATGATGGAGTTGGTGGGGAATCTCGTCTTCCGATAACCCTGCAGGTGGGTGAAGGCCAGGGTGGCGGACCGGAAGAGATGGTACTCGAACTCGCTAACGGTTGGAATATGGTCTCTGTATACGTCCAACCAGATCCTGACGATGTTGTCGAAATAATGACTGATCTTGTTGAAGCTGAATCCCTCATCATGGTAAAAAATGGGAGCGGACAATTCTACAACCCTCAGTTCGGATTTAACAACATCCCCGGATGGTTGGTTGAAGAAGGTTATATGATTAAAATGGATGGTGCTGATGATTTGACGCTTGCAGGTGAACCTGTACCCTGGGATCACGCAATTGAACTTGATCCGGGCTGGCAAATGATCAGTTTTTACCCACGACAGGGCGTTGAGGCAATTCTTGCACTTTCCGGAATCGTTGATGTGTTATTGATGGCAAAAGACGGGGCGGGACGTTTCTACAGCCCGGCTTTCGGATTCAGTAACATGGGAGATATGGTTGCTGGTATGGGATACTTGCTGAAGATGGATGAAGCGACTGAGTTAATATACACCGTTGAGGAAGAAGTTGCTCATCAGTCAAGACCCATGATGTTACCTAAATTTGTCCCCAGTCACAAGAATACCAGTGAAAACATGAGTTTACTCGTTCTTACAGATTTATCGGAAGGTGAGATTGGTGTTTTTTCAAATAACGAATTTGTCGGGTCCGGAGTTATTCAGGATGGCAGGTGCGGTATCGCAGTTTGGGGAGATGATCCAACTACTCCAATAATTGATGGTTCTCTTGAAAACGATCCATTCACTCTTGAGTACTTTAATTCTGGCAAAAACTGCACTATTCAATTTGACCTGATTAAAGGCAACGGACGATATGATACGGATGATTTCCAGGTAGTTTATTTAAAAGATTTGGAAATAACCCCCGACCAATTTGGCATAACTACAGCATATCCAAATCCATTCAACAGTAGATCTGTCGTTGAGTACAGTTTACCTCAGGCATCACTCATTGATGTTGCACTATTCGATTTGAATGGTAGAAAGGTTTTGCAATTAGTTGAAGGCTTCATTCAGGCTGGTCAATATTCAGTCACAATAGACGGATCTGATCTTGCCAGTGGAATTTACATTCTCCAGTTGCAGGCAGGCAAAATTGAATCAAAGCAAAAAGTTACATTAATCAGATAAAAACCAATTTGAACGCCCTTATCGGAACTGCGGAGTTTTACTTTCTGACAAGGGCTTTCAAACAAAATTCTTTTTTCATTTAATTAGAATTAACATCCACAAATTAAGTGGCAACTCACTTACAATGACCTTGACATATCAGAATGGTTGCTCAGAAGATTTGAATTAAAAAAGGTGGGTCTTTCAGGAGGAGATCGTGCATTACAAAGTACCAGTTTTATTGTTTATTGTTCTATTGACAACTTCTTTTTTCACTGCCGATGCGGAGGTGATTTTTCAACCCAACGGTGCGGCCTTTCAGATGGAAGAAGAGGCCGAAGAGTTCATCATTAGTTTGATAAACGCAGGCGACCAGGATGTAAATTTTGAGCTCAATATCAGATTGCAAGATCTTGGTGAGGAGGAAGACGTTAATATGGGGCCGTTTCGTGATCGAAGAGGCGAACCTCAGGATGGCGATGAATTTGAATATGAGTGGCGGGACAACCTTGAAGATGATGGCCCGGAGTATGAGTGGATCGATATAAGGGAATTTGAAGGAGTACGACAACATGTTTTAGGAGATGATGAGAATACAGGTCAGTTAGACTTCGGGTGGAATTTCCCGCTCTATGATGAGGAATTTGATCATTGCTGGGCGTGCAGCGATGGTTGGTCTTCAGTTTTCCGGTCCCAGTACCAGCGAAATGTCCCCGACTTGCCAAATAGACAACAAGCCTGGAATGGAACATTACTCTGGTCTGATGGTGATTGGCATGGCGAGAGAGATGGAGCCGGTCCCCTATACTTCTGGACAAATGAAGAGGATATGGCAATAATTACATGGAATCAATGGAATGCTCGGGATGGTGGTACACTCGCTGATGTACAAGTTATCTATCGTCTCGATGGGATGATGACTATAAACTATGGTGCCGACTTCGGTAATGGGAACCGCTTTAACGATGGTCAGGGTACATATGGTGCTGAGGCTTCATTCCAGGGATTGGGCGACGGACAATGGGGTTTCCAATTCAAACCCCCTAACCAGCTTAATGATTATTTGCAAGAGGGTAGAGTCATTGGAGTTGGTCCGCGCGACGCCTGGCTGAAGTGGATTATGATCGAAGAGCGCGAAGGTGTGATCGAAGCCGACGGTGATCTCGATCTGGTAGTAACGTTGGACCCGGAAGGAATGGAGGAAGGTGTAAACTTCGCAATTGTTGAACTTGAACTAGATGACCCCGATCAACCACTTATTCAGATCCCTGTCGTTACATCAGTAAATTCAGAAGTATTCAACCTGTATGGTATTGTATGTGATGCTGCAGATGATTCTCCGGTTAATCTGGCTTGTGTTGAAAGCGAACCTTTTGGAATAATTCGAGCTTGCAATGGTAATGGTCGCTGGGAAATTGAAGAACTACCGATTGGTGAATATGATATTAATTTCTCCGCCGAAGATTTCCTGCCACATACAGAAACAATAGATATTCAGGATGGTGAGGAATTTGAGCTGAACTTCGCTTTGCTGCATTCGGAGTGCAACCTTGACCTGGAAGAAGTGTCAGATGAACTACCAGTTGATGGATCATCTGAAACTATTGTTACTGTCTCCAATGATGGTAATGGACCATTAACTTTCAGTACGGATAAAAGGTTACTAGGTGATGCAAACGCGGAACCGTGGGAGTTAAGGGTGGAAGTTCCTGCCGGAGTCATCGCTGAAGATCCTCGAATTCATGGTGCTGTGTTCATCAATGATCGTTTCTATACGAGCGGTGCCAATGCTGGAGAGGCTGCCATCTATGTGCTTAATCGAGATCAAGAGCTTATAAACCAATATGCTCAACTCGGCGAAAGTCGTTACGGTTACAAAGATCTGGCCTCTGATGGTGAAATTATCTTTGGGTCTGGAGAGCGTCTTGTTTTTGGGTTTACTCCAGATGGCGAAGAAGTATCATCATTTGACTGCGGAATATCTCCCTGTAATAACCTTGCGTGGGATTCGGACAGAGATATACTATGGTGTTCCGGTACCACGACCAACATTATTGGCTTCGACCGAGATGGCAATCAGATCGGTGAAGTGGACAGACAGAATTTGCGGATTTACGGGCTTGCCTATTGGCCTGATGATCCGGACGGGTACCAACTTTATGTTTACCATAAGATCAACGAGGTTGGGAATTTGATGGTCGCTAAATACGACATCGAAAATAATCAAGTCATGGACATCGCAAACCTCCAACACGAAATTGGTGGAGTAGCTCAGGGATGTTTTATCACGAACCAGTATGACATTTACAGTTGGGTGTTTATGGGAACTGCTAATAGTGGCGCAGAAGATCGTGTTGACATTTGGCAGATAGATGCTCGTAAGGACTGGATGGATATTGATCCTTCAGAAGGTATTATCGAAGGCGGAGAACAACAGGAATTTACTGTTACTCTCGATGCCACTGGACTGCCGCAAGCACCGTTTGAAGGCGAAATTGTTTTCACTCATGACGGCATTGGTGGAGAAACACATCTACCCCTAACGCTTCAAGTTGGCGAAGGCGGTGGACCTGAAGAGATGGTTCTTGAACTCAATGATGGTTGGAATATGATCTCCGCTTATGTCCAGCCAGATCCTGACGATATTGTCGAAATAATGGCTGGTCTTGTTGAAGCCCGCTCACTAATAATGGTAAAAAACAGTACCGGGCAATTCTACAATGCCCAATTTGGATTCAATAACATTCCCGGATGGATGGTTGATGAAGGGTACATGATCAAAATGGATAGTGCCGATGAATTGACGCTTGCTGGTGAAGCTGTACCCTGGGATCAGGCAATTGAACTTGATGCCGGTTGGAAAATGGTCAGCTATTACCCACGACAGGGTGTTGATGCAATTCTCGCACTTTCCGGAATCGTCGATGTGCTATTGATGGCGAAAGACGGGGCGGGACGTTTCTACAACCCGGCTTTCGGATTCAGTAACATGGGCGACATGATTGCAGGACAAGGATATTTGCTGAAGATGGACGAAGCTGCTGAACTGATATACACCGTTGAAGAAGAAATTGCTGCTGAATCTTCACCTCATCCTGTTCCGAACATTCTCCCCAATCACTTGAATACTGGAGAGAACATGAGTTTGCTTATATTTACTAATATTTCTGAAGGAGAAATTGGTGTTTACACAAACGGCAATCTCGTAGGTTCAGGTGTGATTTATGAAGGCAAATGTGGTTTAGCAGTCTGGGGTGATGACCCAACAACTTCTGTAGTTGATGGTGCTCTAAAGGGTGAGACTCTGAAAATCAGGCATAGCAACGGAACTGAATCTAATGATGTAATATCTGAAACGATTACAGGTGATAATAAATATATTGCCGACGGTTTCCAGGTAGTACGTATCCTTGATGTCACTGCTTCACCCGAACAGTTCGGGATAGTTGATACATATCCGAACCCGTTTAACAGCACAACAAGAATAACTATCAATCTACCAGAAGCATTAAAAGTTGATTTCGCTCTGTATGACCTGAGTGGTCGAGTAGTTTTCGATATAGCCTCTGGACATTTAAAAACTGGGATGCATACATTTGTAATAGATGGATCTTTCCTCGCAAGTGGAGTTTATATTGCTCAACTTCAAGCATCCGGGAAGGATTACAAAAGCAAGATAACCCTGCTAAAGTAGATAAGTAAAGGAGTGATCTTTAGGATAAGCATACTCACCGGCACCTGATCTCTTCGAAGTTAATTAATAATACCTAACACAGTTCGTGTTGGTAGCAATTTTTGGAGTAAGAAATGCAATTGAGAGGATTTTTCCTTCTTAACATTTTCTTTTTTATTCTGGTTTTAACTAATACCTCTGTATATGCAGAGGTGATAGTGGAACCATTTGGGACTGCTGTTTTTATAGATGAAGAATTGGAAGAAGAGTTTGTAATCACGCTTGCCAATGATGGTGATGCAGAAGTTAGTTTTGAGATTGGCATCGATGTTCAGGATATCATTAATCCTGGAGAAGAAAGACAGGGTCCACGAAGGGATCTCCCTGAAGGCAGATTTGCCATTTTTCAAGATGCAGCTACCTTTGGCTGGGTGGATGAGTTTGTTTTCCGAGTAATTGATGGGCTTGACTATGAGTGGTTCCAAAATCCTGCTGATTTGATCGATGTCGACCTCGATGAATTTGATGCTTTATGGGTAGAAACTGGCAACCAGAGTGATCAATATAGACGAAATTGGGACGAAAACCTCGAACGATTTGAAGATTATGTCTCGGGCGGAAAGTCCATGTTTATCGAACAGGGTCACAATGAAGGTGAGAATGCCACACATACCACACCTGGAGGTCTTGATTATGTTTGGAATCCAGAAGAGGGAACACTCAATGTTGGGCCGGAGGACAACTGGTTAGTTGACAGAATGGGTTGGGAAGAAGGACAGCATTTTCCTGGTGGGAATCATACTCATGTTAATTACCCGGTTCAAAACCTTGAAAATATTGAAGATTGTGATTTCTATCAGGTTATCGTGGTTGGTGACAGGTCAGGTGCACCCTCGATCATTCATTATGAATACGGTCGTGGTAATGTAATCGTATCTGGTTCACCATGTGGTCACCAATGGCGTAATCACAATCAAGATGGTAGATGGGGTTCTTGCGGTGAGGAGATGTTGGAATGGTTGTCGCTGCTGAGTGCTCCAGCCTGGATTCAGGTTGAACCAGAAGAAGGTGTCATCGAGCCTGATGGAGATGCTGACATCAATGTTATGTTGATGGCAGAGGAAATAGAAGCAGGAACTCACTATGCAATTCTGGAATTCGAGCTTGACGACCCTGACCAACCTTTGATTCAGATACCTGTGATGATGTCGATCGATGCTCCGATTTTCGATTTATTCGCAGTTGTCACTGATGAAACTGACGGTGCCACGCTTGGTCAAGTTAGTGTTTCAACTTATGATTACGATTTTCGCCGGAGTACAAATAACGATGGTGAGATTGAAATCTTGTCTCTGCCAAGTACTAACTATGATGTCCATTTTTCTCTCACCGACTACCTACCGCATGTAGAAAGGTTTGAAGTTGGTGATAATGACATTTGGAACCTTGAAATATCGATGCGGCATTCACAATGTAACCTCGATATGGAAGAAATCGTTGATGAACTGCCTGTCGATGAACAATCTGAAACCGTGGTTACTGTCTCCAATGATGGTAATGGTCCATTAACTTTTACAACTGACCGCAGATTACTAGGCGACGCAAACGCTGAACCATGGGAACTCCGAGTTGGTGTTCCTGCCGGTGTTGTTGTTGAGGATGCAAGGGTTCACGGTGCTGTTTTTATCAATGATCAATTCTATGCAAGTGGAGCAAATGATGGGGATGCTGCCGTTTATGTTCTTAATCGAGATCAGGAACTTATAGACCAATATGCTCAACTCGGCGAAAGTCGCTACGGTTACAAAGATATGGCTACGGATGGTGAAACAATCTGGGGGTCCGGTGAAAGAATAGTCTTTGAATTTACTCCTGACGGTGATGAAGTTAACTCCTTTGACTGCGGCATTTCTCCCTGCAATAACCTCGCGTGGGATTCGGACAGAGATATACTCTGGTGTTCAGGTACAACTACGGATATTATTGGTTTTGACCGAGATGGTAATCAGATCGGTGAGGTGGACAGACAAAACTTACGTATTTACGGACTTGCCTATTGGCCTGATGATCCCGATGGGTACCAACTCTATGTTTACCATAAGGTCAGAGAAGTTGGGAATTTGATGGTCGCAAAATACGACATCGAAAACAATCAGGTGATGGAAGTCGCAAACCTCCAACATGAAATCGGTGGGGTAGCACAGGGATGTTTTATAACTAACCAATATGACATTTACAGTTGGGTGTTTATGGGAACAGCTAACAGTGGTGCTGAAGATCGGATTGACATATGGCAGGTAGACGCCCGAAAGGACTGGATGGAAATCAATCCAACAGACGGCGTAATCGAAGGTGGTGAACAACAAGAATTTACTGTTACTTTGGATGCAACTGGTTTACCACCAGCACCGTTTGAGGGTGAGATTGTTTTCAATCATGATGGAATCGGTGGGGAAACACATTTGCCCATCACCCTTCAAGTTGGTGAAGGTCAGGGTGGCGGACCTGAAGAGATGGTACTCGAACTCGCTAATGGTTGGAACATGGTCTCTGCCTATGTTCAACCAGATCCTGATGATGTTGTCGAAATAATGTCCGAACTTGTAGAAGCCGAAACACTTGTTATGGTTAAAAATGGGACTGGACAATTCTACAACCCACAATTCGGATTTAACAACATCCCTGGTTGGGCAGTTGAAGAAGGATATATGATCAAAATGGATGGTGCCGATGAGTTAACCCTTGGGGGTGAACCCGTACCATGGGACCAGGCAATTGAACTCGATGCCGGTTGGCAAATGATCAGTTATTACCCAAGACAGGGTGTTGACGCGGTTTTGGCACTTTCCGGAATCGTCGATGTGTTATTGATGGCAAAAGACGGGGTGGGACAATTCTACAGCCCGGCATTCGGATTCAGTAACATGGGTGATATGATTGCGGGTCAGGGATATTTGCTGAAGATGGATGAAGCTGCTGAGTTGATATACACCGTTGAAGAAGAAGTTGCAGCTGAATCTTCACCGAATCCTATTCCGAACAATCTCCCCATTCATTTGAACACTGGTGAGAATATGAGTTTGCTTGTATTTACTGATATTTCTGAAGGGGAAATTGGTGTTTACACAAACGGTAATCTTGTTGGTTCAGGTGTAATTCAGGAAGATAAATGTGGTATTGCTGTCTGGGGCAACGATCCGTCAACCTCTGAAGTTGATGGTGCTCTAAAGGGTGAGACTCTGGAAATCCGTCTTAACTGCGGAACGGAATCTCAAGCTGTTATTATTGAGATGCTTTCTGGTGATAATCACTACATCACGGATGGCTTCCAGGCAGTTCGAATTCTGGATGTCCAAGCATCGCCTGAGCTATTTGGCATTGTTGATGCATATCCAAATCCATTTAACAGCACAACAAGCCTTAAAATCAATTTACCTGAGGCTGCAAAAATTGACTTTACACTATACGACATAACCGGTCGTGCAGTAGTTGAGATTGCATCTGGACACATAAAAGCTGGGATGCATTCATTTGCACTTGATGGCTCTTCTCTGACAAGTGGTGTGTATGTTGCACAACTTCAATCATCGGGCAAAGATTACAAACAGAAGTTAACTCTTGTGAAATAGGGATTAGATCACAGAGAAATACAAGCTCATAAACATCCAATTTCTTGACACATAAACAATTGACAACTTGTTTACTACATCTTGATAGAAAATTTGGGGGTAACTATGAAATTAAGTGGAATTTTCCTTCTTAACATTTTCTTTTTTGTTGTGTTTTTCACTGCCTCTACTTCGGCTGAGGTAATCGTTGAGCCATATGGAAATGCTATTTTCATGGAAGAATTGGAAGAAGAGTTTGTATTTATTCTTGCAAATGAAGGTGAGGATGATGTCAATTTTGAGATTGGCCTTGCTGGAAACGTTGTAATAAATCCCGCAGAGGGAAGAGATAACACCGGTCGGTCTGTCAGAAGCACTGACAGACCGACTGCCCCACGACGTGACCTTGAAAGTCGTGGTATCCTGATTGCAGAACGCTGCGGTTGGCGGGACTGGGACTACGAGCAGTACTTTCAGGCAATTGATGATTTTGAATATGATAGATTCCGCACCTGGGATGAAGTACAAGATGTCAACTTCTCCGACTATGACATCATGTGGCTCGGTAACTACGAATCCGAAGGCTGGGTCACACTATATAACCAGAACCTCGAGCGTATTGAAGAGTTCGTAGACAATGGCGGGACATTATACCATTGTAGCGGTACCAATAACCACGTTATTCATCCCATCAATCCAGGTGGATTAGTTTATATGGGCTCTGAGTCTCAGAACCTTTGTCCATTACAGGTCAACCCTGATGAAAACTGGTTGATCAACTACATGAATGAGAACGATCCATTTGAATGGGTATGGCGTGAAGGTCAACGTCTTCGGGGCCAGGGTTGTGCACATGGTTGGTTTACACAAGAAGCTATTGACAATATTGAAAATTCAGACTTCCATCAAGTGATTGCTCTGGGCAATCCCACTGCCTCACCGATTATTGTAGTTTACGGATATGGTCGAGGTTTTGTTTTAACGTCCACAACTGTTGACGGATACTTGCACAATAATCCGGCAGATTTCCATTGGGGTCGCACCGGTGTAGGTGTTATTCGTTATCTTGATTTCCTTGCAAATGTGGTCACCTGGATTGAAATAGAGCCAGAAGAGGGACTTATAGAACCCGGAGGAGATGTCGACCTCACTATCTCTCTTCTAGCTGAGGAAATGGAAGCAGGGACACACTATGTAATTCTTGAAATAGTGTTGGATGATCCAAATCAACCCATGATCCAGATTCCGATTATGATGTCGGTTGATGCCCCAATATTTGACCTGTTCGTAGTTGTCGTTGATGAAGCGAACGGTGAGCCAATGCGACAAGTTAACGTTACAACCGACCCCTACGATTTCAGGAGAAGAACCAATAATAATGGTGAAGTTGAGATATTGTCTTTACCTAGTAATGAATATGATTTGTACTTTTCACGCACAGATTACCATCCTCAAGTAGCCTCTTTCGAAGTAGGAGATAATGATAATATCAATCTCGAAATTTCCATGCTTCATTCGGAGTGTAACTTCGACATCGAAGAGGTTGTTGATGATCTGCCTGTAGATGGGCGATCTGAAACAGTGGTTACCATCTCAAATGATGGCAATGGACCTCTTACTTACACAACCTCTAAAAGATTGTTTGGTGGCGCAAATGCCGATCCGTGGGAACTGAGGGTAGATGTCCCTGTCGGAGCCCTTACACAGGACTCTCGAATACAAGGGGTCATTTTTGATGGAGAAGACTTTTATCTCTCCGGATCGAATAACAGGAATCCAGTCATATATGTTCTCGATAGCGACCGAGAGATTGTAGATCAATATAACCAACTCGGTAATAGCCGATATGGATTCAGGGATCTAGCGTTTGATGGAGAATTGATTTGGGGTGCAGGTGAAAGAACAATATACGGTTTCACTCCCGATGGTGATGAAGGTTTATCTTTTGACAGCGGTATCTCCCCATGTACAAACGTTGCCTGGGATTCTGACAGAGATATACTATGGTGCTCAGGCATCTCCACAAATATCTTTGGATTTGACCGAGATGGAAATCAGATCGGCATGGTGAGTAGACATGATCATCAAGTTTACGGACTCGCATATTGGCCTGATGATCCAGATGGCTATCAACTTTATGTTTACCATACGGACAACGAAGTCGGAGATTTACTGATCGCAAAATACGACATTGAAAACGATGACGCGGTGGATGTCGTAGTACTTGAGCATGAAATTGGTGGAGTTGCTCTGGGTTGTTTTATTACAAACCAGTATGACATTTACAGCTGGGTTTTTATGGGCATTTCCAACTTTGGTGCTGAAGATCGTGTTGACATTCGGCAGATTGATGCACGCCTGGACTGGATGGATATTGATCCAACTGAAGGTGTGATCGAAGGCGGTGAACAACAGGGGTTTGTAATTACCCTTGACGCCACCGGCTTGCCCAGGGCTCTGTTTGAAGGCGAGATTGTATTCACTCACGACGGAATCGGAGGTGAAACAATCCTACCACTGGCCTTGCAGGTTAGTGAAGGCGGTGAAGATGAAGAAATGGTCATCGATCTCATTGATGGTTGGAACATCTCTTCTGCATTTGTTCAACCAGATCCAGATGACATCATCGAGATAACATCTGATCTTGTTGAAGCAGGAACGCTCCTAATGGTCAAAAACGGCCTGGGAAGATTCTATAATCCCGAATTCAATTTTAACAACATCCCCGGGTGGCGTGTCAGCGAGGGATATTTAATTAAGATGGACGGCGCGGATCAGTTAACACTCAACGGTGAACCAGTCCCATGGAATCAACCAATTCAACTTAATGCCAGTTGGCAGATTGTGAGTTATTATCCACGGCAAGGTGTGGATGCTGTTGTAGCTCTTTCCGGAATTGTAGATGCACTTTTAATGGCAAAAGACGGCGAAGGCCGTTTTTACAACCCAGCGTTCGGATTCAGTAACATGGGTGATATGATACCCGGGCAAGGATATTTGATGAATATGGACCAAGCTTCTGAGTTAATATACACCGTTGAAGAAGAAATAGCTGCTGGATCAACACCTAACACTGTTCAGGAGATTCTCCCAGTTCATCTGAACACTGGTCAGAATATGAGTCTTCTTGTCTTAACAGACATTCCAGAAGGTGAAATAGGCGTTTACACAAACGACAATCCAGTTGGTTCTGGTGTAATCCATGAAGGCAAATGTGGTATTGCTATCTGGGGCGATGATCCGACCACTTATGAAGTTGATGGTGCTCAAAAGGGTGAGACTCTGGAAATTCGGCATCACAACGGAATCGAATCTCACAATGTAAAATTTGAAATAATCTCTGGGGATAGTAAATACACCACCAATGGTTTCCAGGTGGTTCGGATTCTGGATGTCACAGTCTCTCCTGAGCAGTTTGGCATTGTTGACGCATTTCCGAACCCGTTTAACAGCAAATCGAACTTGACTTATTACCTGCCAGCAGCTCTAGATGTAAATATTGATCTTTACAATCTCGCTGGTAGAAAAGTTTCCGATCTCTTTTCGGCTGACATTCAAGCTGGTCAGCATACATTAACAATTGATGGAATGGACCTTTCAAGCGGTGTATATTTTGTACAACTTCAGGCAGGTGGAAATGTATTTAAACGCAAGCTAACACTGATTAAGTAACTAATAAATGATTATGAGGTGACTAACCCTCCTTATAGGAAGATGAGACCGGACAGATATATTCAAGCCCGTGTCAGTCAATTTCTAAATCAAGGAGGATTGTTGTCCCAAAGAAAAATGGAGGATGATATGTCTAAGATGAATTGCGCGATTTCCTTTTTTCTATCCGCACTGTTGCTGCTGTCTTTCGGCACTGCCTCTGCACAGATTTCCATAATGCCTCACGGATTTGGTTTATCTTTGGAAGAAAATGGAGATGGTGACACTGAGTTAATGCTGGTTAATGATTATGAAGATCCTGTAACCTTCTCAATCAAAACCGATCTCATCGAAGAAGACGAGGGACGTGATGGACCACGACGGGATGATCCAGGAGAATTGCTGCGCCAGTTTAATTCACCAATCAATAATGTGGGAGGAATGTGCTTCGATGGTGATCTGCTCTGGGGTGGTGGTTATCAGATAAATAGTATAGCCGCTATGACTCTCGAGGGTGAAGTCGTCCATAATTTCGATAGTAACCCCAATCCACTATCAATGACCTTCGATGGAGAAATAATCTGGGCAAGCAACTGGGATACTAACCAAATTTTCACTTATGACTTGGAAGGAAACCGGATAGACCAATTCAATATGAATTTCTCGCAGATATCCGGTATGGCTTCAGATCGCGATCAATATGTTTTCATGAATTCCGAGAATGATAATCAAATCCATGTAATCTCAATCGAAAACCATCAAGAAATCACAACTTTTGAGTTTTTAGGAGCAATGGGGAACTCTGATGTATGGGGTATTGAATGGGTACCTGAGCACCGTGATGGACAACTCTGGGGCAACGATAGAGGACATCTTTATCAAGCATTTGTAGACGAAGAGTGGAATGTTGAGGCAGTATCCGATTTTGCCTGGAATACTGAATTTCAACATTGTGAACCAGCCCACGATGGTGAAAACATGTGGCATGGTTCATGGGAAGGAAATACCTGGTATATGTTCGATGATGGTGTTGAAGAATTTCACATGTTATCTTTCAATCCCGAAGAAGGTGAGCTACCGGGAGAAGACTCAATTCCCATTGAAGTATTCGTCACTACAGAGGGGATTGATCCTGGTGCCTATAACATATTAATTACATGCGAAACAGATCGTGAATGTATTGAGATCACTGCTATTATCACGGTTGATTTCCCATCCGCTTTTTTAACTTGTCGTGTCATTGATGCAGAAACCGAAGAAGTCATACCAGACATTACTGTTGATATTGATATGTATAACATTCAGAGATCCACAAATAGAAACGGAAACTGCGACTTTGAAGAACTTCCTGTCGGAAATTATGAGTTTACGTTTACATCAACCGATTATCTGACACTCGTCGAACCCTACCGGATTGACGGGGAGGGTGAGGTAGCCTTTAATGTTGAATTATTACACTCAGAATGTAATCCGAGTCGCGACAACATTGCCACTGTGCTCCATCAGGGCGATTGGTTAGAATCAGAAATCACTGTATCTAATGATGGAAACGGACCCCTGGTTTACACAACCGAAAAGCGATTGATTGGCGATGCAAATGCAGATCCCTGGGAATTGCGCAACACATATCCAACTTCTGAAATTACTGGCGACACCAGACTTCAAGGTGTTGTGTTTATAAATGATCTATTCTATTTTGCCGGATCAAATAACCGCGAGCCACAGATTTATGTTCTAAACAGGGAAGGTGAATTGATCAATCAATTCGAGCAATGCGGAGCAGCCAACAATGGGTATAAAGATCTTGCATGGGATGGAGAACTAATCTGGGGATCTGGAGAAGCGAATATTTTTGGATTTACTCCACAAGGTGAGCTGGTAACTGAATTCAATTCAGGAATGAATCCCTGTACTAACCTTACGTGGGATTGTGACCGGGAAGTCTTGTGGGTTTCCAGCACAACAACCGACATTTCAGGATTTGATCGCGAAGGAAATAGAGTCGAAGAACTCTCGCGACAGGATCTGCGAGTATATGGACTGGCATATTGGCCAGATGATCCGGATGGTTATCAACTTTACCTTTTCCATAAGATGACTGAGATTGGGAACCAATTGGTCTCGAAGATGAATGTTGAAAATGGAGATATTCTCGATGTGACGATACTCGCTCCAGAAGTTGATGGAAACGCCCTCGGCTGCTTTATTACAAACCAATACGACATATATAGCTGGGTCTTTCTGGGTAACGTCAATAATGGTGGTGACGACAGATTAGATATTTGGCAGGTAGATGCCCGTAAAGACTGGATGGATATCGATCCGGAAGTAGGTATTGTTGAAGCTGGTGAAGAACAGAATTTTATGATTACCCTCGATGCAACCGGATTGCCAGAGGCCGTTTTTGAAGGTGAAATTGTTTTTATGCATGATGGTGTCGGCAGCGAAACAATTATTACTCTCACGCTCGAAGTCGAAGAAGGTCAGGGTGGTCAGCAGGATGAAGAAATGAATCTTTTTTTCATAGATGGATGGAACATGGTATCCGCCTATGTCCAACCCGACCCGGACAATGTTGTTGAAATAATGAGTGAATTAGTTGAGGCCGACCAGTTATTATTAATGAAAAACGGTATAGGACGTTTCTATAATCCTGCATTTAATTTCAATAACATTCCCGGATGGCTGGTTAACGAAGGTTACATGGTTAACGTTGATGGTGACGCAGAAATGATGATAAATGGCAATCCGGTCAATCCTGACGATCCGCTTCAGTTGATTGCAGGCTGGCAAATTGCGAGCTATTACCCCCGACAAGGTATTGACGCCGTAACCGCACTTTCCGGAATAGTTGATTTTCTGCTGATAGCAAAAGATGGCCTGGGAAGATTTTATAATCCAGAATTTAATTTCAGTAACATGGGAAATATGATTCCAGGACAGGGATATCTTTTGAATGTAAGTGAGGAAACCGAGTTGATTTATACTCTTGAGGAAGAAATTGCCAGTGCTGAAGAAGTAGAATTCGACCATCCAATCTTTCTTCCTGTCCTTCCGGCAACAGGTGAAAACATGAGTCTGCTTGTGATCGCAGACGGTAAAATTACTGGTGAAATTGGCGTTTACATAAATGGCAACCTCGTCGGGTCTGGGATTATCAAAGATGGCAGGAGTGGTATTGCTGTTTGGGGTGATGATATCACGACTTCTGAAATTGACGGTGCTCTCGAGGGGCAAGTCTACTCTCTTGTGGTAAATGAAGATAACAGAAATTACACGACTGAATTTGAGATCATCAAAGGGGATGGTCACTATACTCCCAATGGATTCGAAGCAGTCAATTTGTTGGAAATATCCGCGCCCGATGAATTCGGAATTGTCTCTGCATTCCCTAACCCGTTCAATCATTCAACAAACATTTCCTACAATTTACCTGAGACGGATCATCTAAGTATCGCATTGTTCGATTTACATGGAAGAATGGTCACCGATTTGGTATCCGGGGAAATATCAGCTGGACAACATATAATCACCCTTGATGGCAAATCTCTTTCGAGTGGAGTTTACATAATTCAACTCGAAAGCAGCAATATGCTTGCTAAACAGAAAGTTACATTAATTCGTTAACAGTACTCTTTAAAATAAATTCGTTAGTTTTGTTGGCTGGGGCTAAATTTTTTGCACCCCTGACCAATATTTGTTTGAGCTGATTACACCGATTTGCCCACACACAAATTGGTATTTAGTTATCTAAATACCTTAACCTGAAGGAGTGGAAAATGTTCGGAAGAAAAGTTAGCATCTTATTTACGCTGCTCTTTATATTTAGTATATCTACATATGCTCAAATCTCTGTTGAACCATTAGGATTTGGGATTTCAACGGAAGGGGATGATCTGGAAATAGAACTTGAATTAACAAATTCCGGTGAAGACGACGTTGAGTTTAGGATCAGCTATGGCTTAGTTCGGGAGGAAGAAGAGAACCGGGGACCAGGGCGCGATGATTTTGGTGATGTAGTGAACGAAATTAACATCGGTGGTGGAAATTGGTACGGAGTTTGTTGGGATGGAGATCTTCTCTGGTGTGTGAATCACGGTGATCGGCGAATGATTTCAATGAACATGGATGGGGAAGTTCAAAATCAGGTTGAACTGCCTCAGGGCGACTTCAATATGCCACTCGGAATGTGTCATGATGGCGAGGCGTTCTGGATTGGCAGTTGGGGTGACGGACCAATTCATCGTGTTGATGAAGAAGGCAACATTATTGCAACACTAAATGCTGACTGGGCTGGTGGACCGACCGGTGTTGCATGGGACGGTGAAAATCTATGGTATGTTGCCTATCAGGGGGGTAATGGAGGAAGTGGTATTCTTCAGGTAACTCCTGATGGGGAACTTCTTCGAACTATTGATTTACAGGCCCTTCAAAACAGAGACTGGATATCAATAGAATATGTCCCAGAACATCGTGGTGGAGAGCTCTGGGTTCTCCACAACCGCGCATCCCTTTATCAATTAAATATCGATAATGATCAGGCTGAAATTGTTCAGGAATTGGGTCTTCAAAATAACAACAGTTTTGGTCTTGGTCATGATGGAGAAAATCTCTGGTATATAAATGATGCGAGTTTGATCAGCATTGATGATGGAACGGCAGAGTTAGTATTGCTCGAGATTGAACCCAGTGAGGGGGTTGTTGCTGCAGATGATGTAGAGGGGATTTTGGTTACAGTTACTCCTGATGGGTATGACGCAGGGGTATACAACATGGTATTGCAATTTGAACTCACTCAGGCTGGAGAAATGCGAGATGATTTTGAGGATCAGATTATTGAAATTAGCGCAGTTGTCTCTGTTGATGCCCCAGCGGCATCTGTTTTCTGTTCTGTAATAGACGCTGCGACAGAGGAACCAATTCCAAATGTCAATGTTGACCTCCAACAGTATCTGATGGAGAGAACCACCAATAACAATGGGCTTTGTGCATTTGAAAACATCCCACCTGCAGAATATGATTTTACATTTTCTGTAGCAGATTATCTACCCCTTGTCGAACCCTACCGCATTGATGGTGAGGGTGAGTTAGAATTGAACGTCGAGCTGCTTCATGCCAGTTGTATTCTGGACAGAGAGGAAATCGTCGCAGAACTCCCAGGAGGCGAACAAACTTTAGTTTTAGTTGAGATTTCTAATGAGGGTAACGGTCCATTAACCTATACGACTGAAAAGAAATTACTTGGAGACGCAAATGCAGATCCATGGGCACTTCGCAGCAGTCTCCCGGCGGGAGTAATTACCGATGAGGCGAGAATTCAGGGCATCGCATTCGTAAACGATTTGTTCTATCTGGCAGGGGCTAACAATCAGGATCCAGTGATATACATTGTGAATCGTGATGAGGATCTCATCGGTCAATTTCCGCAACATGGCGAAAGTCGATATGGTTACAAAGATCTCACCTGGGACGGGGAATTGATATGGGGATCAGGCGAAAGAGTAGTTTATGGATTTGCACCGGATGGTGAATTGGTCACATCATTTGATAGCGGAATTTCTCCTTGTACTAACATGACATGGGACAACGAACGGGATATTCTCTGGGTTTCTGGAACAACCACAAACATAATCGGTTTTGACCGTGACGGAAATCAAGTTGCCGAACTTGACAGGCAGAATCGGCGAATTTATGGAATCTCGTTCTGGCAGGATGATCCTGGTGGACATCAGCTTTACATATATCATAAAATCAACGATGTCGGAAATTTCCTGGTTGCCAAAGGAAACATTGAAAATGGTGAAGTAGTCGAAGTGGTATCCCTCGAGCCTGAGGAAGGTGGAGCTGCTCAGAGTTGTTTTATCACCAACCAATATGATATATACAGCTGGGTCTTCATGGCATGTGCAAATAGTGGGGCCGAAGACCGAATCGATATCTGGCAAATCGACGCTCGAAAAGACTGGATGGAGATTGATCCAGCTGAGGGCATTGTTGAAGCTGAGAGCCAACAGGAATTTGAAATTACACTCGATGCAACCGGTTTACCAGAAGCAATGTTTGAAGGAGAGATTGTTTTTACACATGACGGGATCGGTGGCGAAATACACCTCCCAATCTCACTACAGGTCGGTGAAGGTGGTGGACCTGAAGAAATGGTGCTCGAACTCGATAACGGCTGGAATATGGTTTCTGTCTATGTGCAGCCTGATCCTGATGATGTTCGTGATATAACATCTGACATTGTCGAAGCCGGCACATTGATTATGATGAAAAACACAGTTGGTCAGTTCTACAATCCACAATTCAACTTCAACAATATCCCCGGATGGAACTTTGCTGAAGGCTATATGATTAAAATGGACGATGCAGACGAATTGGCAATTAGCGGAATGGCGGTTGCACCTAATGATGCAATCGCGCTAAGAGCCGGTTGGCAGATCGTTAGTTACTTTCCACGAGATCCAATTGATGCAATAGTCGCACTTTCCGGGCTGGGTGAAAACCTGGTGATGGCAAAGGATGGCGCAGGACGTTTTTACAATCCAGCCTTCAATTTTAGTAATATGGGAGATATGGTACCCGGACAGGGATACCTTGTGAAGGTAAACGAAATTGGAGAATTGATTTACAATTTGGAGAATGAACTTGCATTTTCTCCTTCAACTGAGTTTTCCGAACCTAATCTGATCCCCATCCATCCACCTACTAATGAAAATATGAGCCTACTCGTTTTAACCGATATTCCTGAGGGAGAAATTGGAGTATATGCAAACGGAAATCTTGTTGGATCAGGTGTTATTCAGGATTTCAAATGCGGAATAGCTATATGGGGAGATGACCCGACTACAAAGAACATTGACGGTGCGATAAAAGGTGATCAGTTGGAATTTTCTATTATGGGTGCAGAGGAAAAGTATGAGTTTCAGATTGAGTTAATCGAAGGATCTGGACAATATTCGCCAAATGACTTTCAAGCAATAAGGATATCTCAGATAAAAGTGTCCCCAGATGAATTTGGTTTGGTTTCGATTTTCCCGAATCCATTTAACAATCACAGCACTATTACTTACAATCTACTCGAAAACTCAGAGATCGAACTTTCTATCTTCGACCTAACTGGCAGGAGGGTAATAGATCTTGCTTCAGGACAAAAACCCATAGGAAAATACTCAACTACTATCGGAGCTTCAAACCTGTCGAGTGGAGTTTACATCGTTCAATTACGCTCCAATACAGTGACTTCAAAGCGAAAGCTAACATTAGTCAAATAGTTAATATACAACTGAGGACATCATGTTACATAATAAGATTACTTCATTTCTAATGGCAGTTCTGTTGCTTGCATTCTGTGGCACCTCACTTTCTCAGATAACAATTTTGCCTCACGGATTTGGTGTTTCAATGGAAGAGGAGAATGCAGCAGATGCTGAACTGATACTCGTTAATGATTATGAGGATCCGGTTACCTTTAGCTTTAACTATGAGCTAATCGAAAATGAGGAAGAACGCCGTGAGGGACCTCGACGAGATGAACCCGGAGAGCTACTCAATCAATACGATACTCCATTGAACCAGGTCGGAGGCATGGCGTTTGATGGAGAATTGCTCTGGGGCAGCTCTTACGGTTCTGATCAGCTCTGCGCCATGACGCTCGAAGGTGAACAAATCATGCTCATGAACACCAACAATAATCCCCTGACAATGACGTTTGACGGAGAGCTACTGTGGGTTTGCGAGTGGTCAACAACACGGATTTTCCTCTATGATCTTGAAGGCGAAGCAGTTGGACAATTCGACACCAATATTAGTCAGAACGCCGGCATGGGCTCTGATCAAGAAGAATTCGTATTTATAAACTCCGGTAATGATGACAGAATCCATGTTTTTTCAATTGATGAACACGAAGAAGTCACCGTTTTCGACTACAGAGATGTGGTAAATGGTGCTGATATATGGGCAATTGAATGGGTAGAATCTCATCGTGATGGCCAACTATGGTGCAACACCACCGGACATCTCTACCAGCTTTTTGTGGATGATGAATGGAATGTGGAATTGGTAAGTGATTTTGAATGGAATAGTGATCAAAATTATAATGACCCATGTCATGATGGAGAGAATATGTGGCACGGATCGTGGAATTCTAACACATGGTATCAATTTGACGATGGTGTTGCAGAATTCTTTATGCTCACCTTCGATCCCGAGGAGGGTGAGATTCCGGGGGAAGATTCTATTCCAGTTGAAGTCTTTATCACGTCAGAAGGTATCGAACCGGGTAATTATAATATCTTGATCTCTATGGAAACCGAAAGTGAGATTATGGAATTCACGGCAATTATTTCTGTCGATTCTCCCGCCGCATTTCTGACCTGTCGTGTAAGTGATGCTGAAACTGAGGAAATAATGAGGAATGTCAGGATTGACGTGGACAGGTATGAGATAACCCGATTCACAAACCGAAATGGAATAACGGACTTTGAAAGTTTACCAACCGGTGAATACGAGTTCAGCTTTTCTGCGGATGATTATCTTACACATCTCGAAGAATATCGAATTGATGGTGAGGGAGAATTGTTCCTCGCTGTGGATTTGCTTCATTCGGAATGTAACCCTGATCGTGACAATATCGAAGAAGCGCTTGATCCCGACAATATTCTCCAAACAGAAATAACCATCTCAAACGACGGCAATGGACCCCTTACTTACACTACAGAGAAAAGACTTCTTGGTGATGCCAACTCTGAGCCGTGGGACCTTCGACACAGCATTAACATTGGTGAGATAACCGGTGATTCACGCATACAAGGTGTTGTTTTTATTGACGACCTTTTCTATTTCGCTGGTGCTAATGACCGCGAACCAATGATACATGTTATCAATCGAGATGGAGAAGTAGTAAATCAATACCCTCAATTAGGTGAAAGCCGTTATGGATACAAAGACATTGCTTGGGATGGAGAACTAATTTGGGGATCTGGCGAGAGGAATATTTTTGGATTCACACCTGAAGGTGAAGAGGTTATATCCTTTGATACAGGACTCAGTCCATGTACTAATATTGCATGGGACAGTGAGAGGGAAATACTCTGGGGTTCAGGTACAACAACGAATATCTTCGGCTTTGACCGTGATGGCAATCGAGTTGACGAACTCCAGCGGCAAGGGATTCGGATGTATGGTTTAGCTTTTTGGCCGGATGATCCTGATGGGAGCCAACTCTATATTTTCCATAAAATTAACGATATCGGCGATGAGATTGTTTCAAAAATGGATACAGATAATTCAGATACCACCACAGTTATTGTGCTCGAGCCAGAAGGTGCCGGAGTTGCACAAGGATGTTGCATTACCAACCAATATGACATCTATAGTTGGGTATTCATGGCTTGTGTCAATAATGGTGCAAATGACAGACTTGAAATCTGGCAGTTAGATGCACGAAAGGACTGGATGGATATAGAACCTCCTGATGGTGTAATTGAGGCAGAAGAAGAACAGGAATTTGTGATCACTCTCGATGCAACAGGGCTGCCTCAAGCATTATTCGAGGGTGAAATCATAATCAAACACGACGGCATCGGTGGTCAAACTCCAATAACCATTTCGTTAGATGTTGGTGAAGGCGGAGGTGGGAATCAGGAAGGTGAAATGAACCTCAGCTTTAGCGATGGTTGGAACATTATTTCAGCACATCTTCAACCTGATCCCGATGATATTATCGAGATCATGAGTGATTTGGTCGGAGCAGAACAACTCATATTAATGAAAAACGGTCAGGGTCGTTTCTACAATCCGGCATTCAATTTCAACAATATTCCCGGTTGGAGGGTTAACGAGGGCTATATGGTGAATGTCGAAGGTGACGCAGAAATGACAATCTCCGGAATTCCTGTTAATGCAGATACCCCTCTACCCTTAGCAGAGGGGTGGCAAATTGTCAGTTACTACCCTCGTCAGGGTATTGATGCTATAGTAGCATTTACCGGCGTCGTGGAAGTTCTTTTAATGGCAAAAGATGCCACCGGAAGATTCTATAACCCGGAGTTTAATTTCAGCAACATGGGCGATTTGCAGCCCGGTCAAGGGTACCTTGTTAATGTGAGTGAAGCAGTAGAACTGGTTTATACACTTGATGATGAGTTAGCCTCTACCCCGCCTGACAATTTCGATCAACCGCATTTTTTACCAATTCATGCTAATACCGGTGAAAATATGAGCATGCTGGTTCTTTCAAATAATCTTGAGGGAGAAATTGGGATATATTCAGATGGTAATCTCGTTGGATCAGGTGTCATCCAGGATGGTAGATGCGGGATAGCTGTCTGGGGCGATGATCAGACAACTCCTGAGGTTGATGGTGCGGTGGAAAACAGACCGCTTGAATTCATATTTGCTGATGAACACGGAACACGGCAGGCTCAGATTGATTTCATCATTGGTTCAGGACAATATTTTGTTGATGATTTCCAAGCTGTTAGATTGGATGAAGTAGAGTTAATGCCCGATGAGTTCGGAATAGTATCCGCTTATCCAAATCCGTTTAACAATCGCACTGTGATTCAATACAACCTGCCCGAAGCTTGCAACTTGAAGATAAAGGTCATTAATGTATTAGGTGAATCTGTTACTAACCTCTTTGAGGGTGGTGCAGAAGTTGGGATGCACAGCATAGATTTTAATGCGAGCAATCTCGCATCTGGTATCTATTATGTGAAACTTAACAGTGACAAGAGCAGTTCAACGAGAAAAATTGTGCTGATTCGGTAAGTGAAATTTCACGGTACATGTAGGTCGGAATCTTATTCCGACGTTGGGTACAATTTCGTCGGGTTAAGAACCCGACCTACAAAAAGTAAAAAACGGAGTTCAACCAAGATGGGTAAAATAGTCATCGCATTGCTGCTTTTACTTGCAGCAAATCTTGTTTATGGTCAGCCATTAGCTTCAAGCAATTATGTAGAATTAACTCCCACTCATTTCAAGCCGATACCACACACTGACAAGAACATGAGTGTTCTGATTCTCGACACCCCTCTTGATGGTGAATTAGGTATTATCACCGATTCAGGAATCTGTGCAGGTGCATCGGCCTATCGCGGTCAGGACAGAATCGGGATCGCGGTTTGGGAAGACAGCCCGAAAACTCCAGATATCGACGGAGCAGTTGAGGGTGAACAACTCTACCTGCATTATGCTGATAAAAATGGGGTTGCAAAGATCCTTAATTACGATATCGTAGAAGGATACGATACATTTAAAGCAGATGAGCTTTTAGTGATCCGCTGTGTTGATTCCAAATCTACCAAAACAAAAAAAGCTACTCGACCTGCAGCACAAAAACCAGCACCTGCTCCCTCCAAACCCTCACCTGAGAACAGTGCAGCAATTGACAATGAGCCGGCTGCCAAGCACTTCAAACTACTACCGCGAACAGATAAAAACATGAGCGTCCTGATTGTCGACACCCCTCCAAACGGTGAATTTGGGCTTTTTACTGAATCTGGGCTCTGCCCGGCAGTAACAGCTTATGAAAATCAGGACAAAATTGGTCTGGCATTATGGGGCGATAGTGACAAGACCTCTAAGGTGGACGGAGCGATTCAGGGCGAACCGTTCCAGATTTGTTATGCCGATGAGGATGGTCCAATTTATAACTCTGAATATGAGATCGTTCAAGGAAAAGATATTTACGAAGCCGATGAATTTTTGGTAGTTCGATGGTTAGACACCAAGTTCAGTGATCCAAGGTATGGGATAATTAAGCCGGGTGCGAATTCTATTGAAAAAGTCAACAACATCACGATCAGCCTCAAAAATCCATCTCAAATTGAGCTCTCCCTACACCAACTCAGTGGCAAAAAAGTCACTTTAATTGCAGCTGGTCCGAGAGCTGCCGGCAATCATCAATTTGAAATTGACCCATCTAAAGTATCCTCTGGTACATATATTCTGAAGTTAAGAGTTGGAAACAAGGTGACCAAACGGGAAATGGTGTACGGGAAGTAATTGGCAGTAAATAAATTGCCATTTTAGCCTCAATAAAAACATGGCTATAAATGAAGTCCTATATTGTAGTGATGGTTGCTGTTTTTGTTTCACTTGTATATTCACAAGACGATATTCCAGCTCGAGACCGCCCTCGCGTTGAGGGAGATTTGCCTTCTTTAACAGTTTCTCTGCGTGAAGGTTGGAATATGATTTCAATAAATGTATCTCCCCCCGAGCAATTTTGGATGGAGAATGAAGATAGGGGACCGGATGTTGTTCTAATGACCGAACAACTCCGTATTGACGAAAGACATCATCACATCATTATGATGAAAAATGAAGATGGACTCTTTTATGCTCCGCGTTGGGGATTTAATAATATCCCTTTCTGGAATCTGACAGAAGGATATCGTATCAACGTTGACGAGGATGTTGAAGCAACCTGGTTTGGGGAACGAATTCCTCCAAATGCAGATATTCCCCTTGAAGAAGGCTGGAACGTAATCCCCTATTACCCGCGCTATCGACTCGATGCATCAGCACCTAATTTTTACGTTCTCTCGCGAATCATTGACCATGTATTTATCGCAAAAGATGGTGCGGGTCATTTCCTGTCCCCAAGATTCAACTTCTCCAGTATGCTCCCCTGGCGAGAGTCTCAGGGATATCAGATTAGAGTCACAGCGGACTGTGTCTTAAATTATCCACCAGAGCGAGAAATCAACGCTATCTCTGTGAAAACCTATGTGACCCCAATTGAACAATCTTTAAAAAGTGACACCGAACCAGCAATTCCGAACGAGTATTTCCTGTCAGAAGCATATCCTAATCCATTCAATGCGACGGTTCATCTGAACTACGGATTACCGGAGGCTGTTCATGTTTCACTCCAAGTAAATGATATAGCTGGACGTGTGGTAGAGACCTTGATCAATCAGGATCATCAGGCTGGGCATTATACTGCAATTTGGAATCCCACAGGCAGGGACGCCTGTGCTACTGCTTCGGGGATATATTTTATGCGGATGTCGGCAGGTGAGTTTGGGAGTGTTCGGAAGGTCTCTTTTGTCAAATAAAGGTAACTTGTGAATCACCCTTAATCTCGAACGGACCTTCTTACCAGCTTACACCTCCTAACTAAACCATCCTGTATACTCTTTCCTAACTCTTGACCATAAGCCATGATAATCCCAATTTTCTGAAAATCCTGAAACATATCGACCTAAAACGGAAAAACCCTTACCTTGTAGTGAGAGCATCTACCTCCTTTTGACCAACTCACAATTAAACACCCGTGCTCTCAACAAAAAGGGAGATACAACAATGAAATTCAGATTATTATTTATAATTTTTGCACTTCTCGGAGCTCAATGTTTCGGGCAGATAATCAACATCCCTGAAGATTTCGAGACTATTCAGGCTGGCATTGATGCCGCTGAGAATGGCGACATTGTGCTTGTGCAGGATGGTGTTTATGAGGAAACCATTGATTTTGATGGCAAAGCGATTACTGTTGCCAGTCTGTATAGTGTAGATGGTGATTGGGCGCATGTAGAGAATACCATTATTGACGGTTCCGGTGAACGAACGGGCGCAACGTTCTATTCCGGAGAGGGAAATGGTTCGATTCTGGGGGGGGTCACGATAAGGAATTGTGTAACTGTGAGGTACATGGGAAGTGGAGTATCTTGCCATGCCGGGTCGTCCCCCACTTTATCCGATCTCATCGTTCGCAATAATTCCGGACGAGTAATAATAGGCACCTTAGAAAACTGTGTTCCTATTCTGGAAAATATCACTGTTGAGGATAATGATGGAATAGGTATACAAATTGAACATGGCGGTAACGATCCAATATTAATTAGTAACTGCCGAATCAGCAATAATGAAGGAACAGGATTGATATTAACAAGTTCAAGAGTCCTTATGGATCACACCCTTATCAGCGGAAATACGGGTGAAATTTCTGGAGGTGTTTACCTTGGTGTTTCATTTGGCAACATTTTCTCCAACGTGAGCATTATAGGAAATACTGCCAACAGAGAAAATTGTAATGGTGGAATCAATTATGGTCACTTTGAGGGCAGTTCCGGCGGGTCTCTCATTATGCAGAACAGCATAATCTACAGCAACATCCCAACTCAAATAGGATTACAGTTAAGACGTGAGGATGATGGTGGTCCTTTTTGCCGACTGGAATCCTCATATAACGATATTGAGGAGGGACGAGACGGAATCGATATCAGGTTTGGTAACATACTTGAATGGGGTGAAGGAAATATCGGTGCTGATCCTTTGTTTGCCAATCCCGACGAATCCGACTATCACCTGACAGAAGACTCCCCCTGCATCGACACCGGTGACCCCGAATCCGAACCCGATGCTGACGGCACCAGAGCGGACATAGGGGCTTTTTATTTCCATCAGGAACCCAATCAGAATCCACCTGATGCATTTGATCTTCTGGAACCTGCAAATTTTAGTATTGTCAATTGGCAAGGCAGAATATTTGATGTACAATTCGCATGGCAATCCTCCATTGATCCAGATCCGGATGGTTCGATTTCATACCTTGCCAGGATTGTACTTTTTGATGTAAGTGACTCCATAGTTACCTACCATCCGTTAGAGGACACTACCCTTGTCTTAGATCTAACTGAAGAATTCGAGCAATATGCTCAACCTTTTTGGGGTTTAACCTGTCACTGGAGCGTCGCAGCAGTTTCACAGGGTGATACCGTCCAATGCAACCAAACATTCACTTTTGTAATGACGGCATTCGATGGAGTAAAAGATGAAGGTTATTTACCAAACAACTATGGGTTTGAACAACCATACCCGAATCCATTTAACTCATCGACAACAATTAGGTATTCAATCCCAATTCCAGCAAAAGTCACATTACAAATTATGGATATAAACGGTGCATTGGTGGAAACAATGGTGAACAGAATTGCTCCAGCTGGAGTCCACGAAGTTACTTTCGAAGGCACTGAATTATCTACAGGAATATACTTTGTAAAGTTTGAATCCGAAGAATTTCGGGCAATGCACAAAATTGCTCTAATCAAGTGACGGAATACTGAAATGAAATGGATTTTAGTTTTTACATTTATAACAGTTATCGGGTCTCAATCTTTCGGTGAAATCATCAACGTCCCGGAAGATTTCGAGACCATTAAAGCAGGGATAGATGCCGCTGAAAATGGCGACTCTGTAATTGTTGTACCTGGAGAGTATATAGAAAATATCAATTTTGAAGGTAAGGCTATTGCGGTCATAGGCCATCCGGAAGATCCGGGTGAAGCTTTCAAGCTCAGGCTCTGGGATGCAAATCTGGACCAGGAATTTGTAATAAATCATATGTCCACACTGGATGGTGACGGCCTGATCTCTGAACCAGATGGCTTGTCAGTGCTCGAAATGGCGATTGAAGCAACAACTCCTGATGATTTCTTTCTATCTGAAGCATACCCGAATCCGTTTAATGCAATGGTACGGCTGGACTATGGATAGCCAGAAGCAACGACCGTTTCGATTGATGTATATGATGTGGCGGGACGATTGGCGGAGAATTTGCTTAATCAGGATCAGCAACCGGGACAATACCCCACAATTTGGAATTCTGCGAGCAGAGACGGTACAGTTACTTCGGGGATTTATTTTGTGCGGATGTCGGCTGATGGACTTAAAAGTGTTAATAAAAATGTTTTGATGAAATGATAGGAACAAAATATATTTATGTTACGTTAGAGTGGTAGATTAGTACATAGAAAAATAATGGAGTGCCATTTGGTTAGAGAGTAGAGCTTTTTCTGGTTAAAAAAATAGTAACATCCGGAAAGAAAACTGATTTGAAATCGACAAATCTAACGAAAAGGATTGATCGAATGAAAACAATTTCAGTTGTCCTGGTAATTACTCTGCTGCTCACAAGTTGTACTCCAATGACCCAAATACTCAATCCTGATGATTATAACAGGATTGTGATGCATGTTCTGGCTTATCGAGATCTTGATATCAATTATTACAATTACAAGACCTTCGATTTCGTGATCGGCAGTAATAAGAACTACCTGTTGGAAAAAGAGCTGCTGTATCAGTTACAGGACTCATTACAGCACCGAGGATTTCGTTTGGATAAAAACGATCCTGACATGCTTGTGTATATCCAATTCAATACTGAACGGGGCGATGGTTACACCCCTCCATTACCTGTAGAACCCCTAAACTATACTCCGGGAAACACCAACCTAATTCCGTTAAATATCCTCAAACGGAGCACATGGACTCCCACCGGAGGAACATTGATGCCTCCATTTAAATTCCGGGACAATGACGTTTATCCTCATGAATGTGTGAAAAATGCTTTTTCCATGAAAATGTTCGTCAATTTCATCGATACAAAAACACTTCTTGAACAAGGAAACTCAGAGCCCATATGGCGGAGTGAAGTCAAATGCACTGGCTCAAGTCTGGACTTTCGTAACATATCCCCATTCATGTACCGTGAAGCCCTGAATGAATTCCCACTATCAACCGGCTTAGAACCCTATCGTGAGATATCGCTCTGGGATAAACCGCTCCGTCCCAAACCCAAGTCTGAACCCAATGAAGTTATAATCAAAGCTTATGGAGTCCTCGCTCTGGCTCTATTTGGTGTAGCGATAGTATCAGATGATGCTCGATGATGCAAGCGCTGGGTAAATGTGAAAATCTGAACAAACAAGTATCAGCTTTTGGGAAATCCTAATGATGCTGAAACCTGTCGTTGCAATTGTGCTGTTTTCACTTGTGTGTAATGCCACACTGGCCAATTCAATCCTCCCGACAGACAGGTCATCTACCGTGACCTACTCACTTGACCGGGCGATTGAAGCACCTGTAGCCTTTGCGCACAGTGCAGAAGACATACTGCTGGTTAAAGACATGGATGGAAACTTTTTCGCACCAAAGAAACACTTCAATAATCTCAGCCCACTTCATCCCGGTTGGACTTATCAGGTAGTTATTACGAAACCTGTTGAACTGATCTGGAATCAGAACCCGGAAAACGTTTTATCTCCCTCGCATTATTACCAACCTCTAAAACCAAAGCATTTCAAATCCGTTGAACCCACACTTAGCGATATGAGCATTCTTGTTACCGGTCTTCCTCCAGAGGGTGAAATTGGAATTGTGACCGAACGGGGAATCTGCATAGGGGCTGCTGCTTTCAGCAATCAGGAATGGATTGGAGTGGCTGTCTGGGGGCAACCACCAAATTCAAAAGAAATAAATGGCGCAAACAATGGAGAGCTGTTTCAAATTATCCTGAAAGATAATGAAGGAAAACAACTTAATAACTATGAGATATTAGAGGGTGATGACAGGTTTAAACCGGATGAACTGACAGTGATTCGGTTGCTGAACAAGGATGATGTTGACAGCCTATATGGAATATTGCCATATCACCCTAATCCCTTCTCCAGTTATTTTCACATTACAATTAATCTGAAGGATACTTGTGTCATTGATCTGTCATTATTCGATATCAACGGGAAAAAGGTAAATCAACTCTCATATGAGCAAAAAGCTGCAGGTACACATAGTTTTATTCCGGATTATACTAAACTTCAATCAGGAATTTACACTGCTCGAATGCGGATTGGTAACTTTGTCTCGAGAAGAAGATTCATCATATTCAATTGAGGTAACCACTGGGTGTTGTCGCAAGCTAATTGCACGTTTGCGGAAGTATGCATAGACCTTGACTCGGGGGAAACCGATTCTGTCTGCTAAAAATCCAAAGTAAATATAGGGATACTAAAATTCTGAATACAAAACCTATCAGCCTTCTGCTTGTTTTACTTGCGTGCAATGTCGCTCAAACAGAATCAATCTCTCTAACCGAGACATCGTCAACCATAACATATTCTCTTGAACAGGAGGTTGAAGCCCCGGTTGCATTCGCATTAATTGCAGAAGACATCCTTCTGGTTAAAGATATGGAAGGACATTTTTATATAGCCGGGAAGAAATTCCACAACCTCCCTCCTCTTCGTTCAGGTTCCAAATATCGGATAGTCATTACGAAACCTGTTGAACTGGTTTGGAATTTGGATACTGCAAAAGTCAAATTACCATCGCTCTATCACGAGTACAAAAGTCCATCTCATTTCGAGCCGGTTGAACCCACAGAAAGCAATATGAGTATTCTAGTAACCGGTCTTCCTCCAGAGGGTGAAATTGGAATTGTGGCCGAGCGCGGAATATGTATAGGAGCAGCAGCATTCAGCAATCAGGAGTGGGTTGGGGTGGCTGCATGGGGTAACAACCCTAATTCCGAGGAGATTGACGGTGGGATTCGTGGCGAATTGTTTCACCTGGTTTTGACCGACAGCTCAGGAGAACACAGAATTAGTTACGAGATTTTAGATGGTGACGCGATTTTTGAACCAGATGGATTGGCAGTTTTTAAGGTGGTGGATGATTATAATTTGGAAAGTGAATATGGATTGTCGATGCTCTATCCTAATCCATTTTGTGCTGTAACTCTCATAGATATCAATCTGAAAAATATATGTGAGATTGATCTGGCAATTTACGATCAAAATGGCAAAAGATTATCTGATATCGCATCGGGGCTAATGAAACCAGGTAAACACACATTTTCTCCGGGTGATTCCAGACTTTCATCTGGTTTGTACACGGTGCGATTGAAGTATGGAAACTATGTGTCGACAAGAAAAATGATGTTAGTTAAATGAGACCAACACTTTCGCCGTAGGCGATATCAATTCAGTTTGTATGTTAACAAAATTTAAATCCTCCTTACGCTACGCACATATTGATGTGTCCAGAACATTACGAACGGTTCTGGCAAGTTCATTGTAAGTGAAAGGTTTTTGAACGAAGTTTGGCATATCACTGAAAACCCCCTGGTTGTGAATTATGTTCTCCGTGTAACCTGACATAAATAGTGCTATCAGGTCGGGATAATAAATCAGGAGTTTCTGGTACAGTTGCATGCCATTCATTTCAGGCATCACTACATCAGTCAGTAGTAAATCTACCGACCCTCCAGTCTGACGGGCTTTAATAAATGCCTCCCTCACATCCGCAGCCTCAATAACACAATACCCATCACTACGCATCATCCGGCTCACTAATTTCCTAACCTGATCATCATCCTCAACGACTAATACAGTCTCTGATCCTTTTGAGTACTTCTCAGGTTTCGAATCATCCGATTTCTGACTCAGTTCTTCTTGAATTTCCGGCAAGAATATTTTGAAGGTGGTGCCTTTTCCAGGTTCGCTGTAAACCCAGATACTTCCATTGTGCTGTTTCACTATCCCATAGACTGTTGAAAGCCCTAATCCGGTGCCCTTTCCCTTCGCTTTAGTAGTATAAAATGGTTCAAAAATTTTCGTCAGTAATTCCTGATCCATACCCTCACCAGTATCACTTACTGATAATAGAACATGATTACCTGGAGTTACATTTGCATGAGTTTTGGTATATTCTTCATCCAGTTCTGTGTTTGAGGTTTCTATGAGAAGTTTTCCTCCGGTCGGCATTGCATCCTGCGCATTTACCGATAGATTCATTATTATTTGCTCCAACTGAGTTGAATCACCGTACACCCAATTTAAATTCTCATCCAGATCCAGCCTTATCTCTATATCCTCCCTAATTGTACGATTCAGAATCTTCTCCGTTGAGTAAACAATATCTGATATATTGATTGATTTCATCTCTAACACCTGTTTCCGGCTAAAGGCGAGCAATTGCTGAGTCAGGTTTCGAGCGCTTTCCGCTGTGTGAAGGATTCCCTCGAGCTCCTCATAATTCAGATCTTCAGGCTCCATTTGCATAAGACACATCTCAGAATAACACATAATTGGTGTTAGCAAGTTATTAAAATCATGTGCGACACCACCTGCTAATTGTCCTATCGACTCTAACTTCTGCGCTTGAATTAGTTGCTGCTCGAGCTGCCGGTTTTCCTCCTCGATACTTTTTCGATGCTCACTGGCACGAAGCCTCTGTTGGGCGTGGAGCTTTTCCTGTCGTTCATGCATTACAATTTTTCTCGATAACTCACGAACCTCGCGAATTTTGGATCGCAATCTGTTGTTAGTGTTTATCAGTTCATGAAACATTCTGATGGACATAAAATGGAGTAAAAATAACACTCCAATTAAATATAGGTAAATCCTGGGGAGGTGATTTTGGGTGTAAAAGCCAAGGACACAAACTGTGACTAAAACCCAGGTAAGTAGAATAATAAAAACAGATCGCTTCAATCCCATACTGCCTCCGAAGTAAGCCGTGCGTGAAACAAGTCTCTATTACTGTCTAATACGCTAAATTACTGTGCAAATACCATGCCTCTTTTCTTCTGATTTTACAATAACTTAGCCTAACACATTTCTGACATATACTATTAATTATTAATTACTTATCTTAACTATTTCTAAACTAATGGTAATACAGTTTCGAATAATGTAAACAATATGCGCACTTGTGCAGGATATGCACACAATTGGTCAGATCAGGTAAAGGTCTTGATGTTATTTTTTGGTGTTAAGTTCGGGATCTAATACATATTCTTTATCGATCACCGATCTTATACTCCACACCCATCTTAAACCATCTGCCCGGCATTTCTACCAAACCGATCTCGTAGTATTCCTCATTGAGAATGTTTGAAACAGTAAGTAAGAAGTCTATGGTTTGTATTTGTCCAGATATTTTGGTGTCGAGTACGGTGAATTCGTCACCGTTTTTCCTGTCTCTATTGCTCAGATTCCATGTCTGGTGGAATCCGAAGGGCAAGCCGTGTTCGATTGATATTTGCAACTGTCTGTTTAGGTAATTCAGGGCATACTTGGATTGATAGGAGGGGGCTCCTGCATCGGATTTCAGCCATGTGGTGCCAATTTGAATCAGATACACTGGAAGACCTGCAAAATGTCGCTGAGGGTAATATCTGATGTCGAGTTCAAGTCCGTTTGTGTTCAGGTTTGTTATGTTCTCTGCCTGCCAGGGATTTTCAGGGTTGTTTCTTACCCAGTCAATCAGATTTTCACCTTGCCTCCTGAAGACAGACATATTTATATGGAATGGATCTGAGTGAATTGTTGATCCAAGCTCGGTTGTCCAGGCTCTTTCCGGTTCCAGATCCGGATTGCCTTTATTTGCTGAGCTTGCCGTATATAACTCTGTAAAAGTTGGCACCCGAAACGCCCCGCCGACATTTCCATAGAAACGCAATCCCGGTCGGACTCGAAAACCAAGATCAACACCGGGCTCGAAATTCCAGTCGAGATCGCCGTACTTGTAACCACATCCACCAATTGTGATGCTGAATCGATTTTCGTACTTTAACAACCTTTCTGCAAAAATGTTGGCTTTATCGCGGCGGTGGTCACCAAGGCTATTGCCATGAATCTTCTCCTGACTAATTTCACCGCCAATAACACCCGAACCCCATTTCAGATCCCGGGCAAGCTGCAATTCCATGCCGTAATTATCTGTTGAGTGGTTGTTATCGTAGAACGCTGGATCGTCACGCTTAAGGAGAAACCTGTCGGTGTGCTTGCGCCAGAACAGGGTTGGTGAAATGATCGCCTTACGAATTGCAATGTCAGTCTGAGCACTAAAAAAGGTTGCCCTCGTATGCTCCCACTCATTCGGGTACCAGTCCGTGTAAAAATTGCTGGCTCCAAACTTCTTTTCCTGATAAGCTGCCTTTAACCTCAGTTTCTCGTTACCAATTGGAAATGTGAGGTTATAAGATCCTATCCACTGATTAAAATCGCTGTCAGCTTTGTAACCAGAGGATTGGCTGTGCGATATGGAGACGCGCTGAAAAGTGTTTCCCATTGGGAGAGAAAGCGATACAGATCCGTCGAACAATCCGAAATCGCCACCGGTGGTTTTTATTGAAGCTGACATTGCTTCAACACCACGGGTAATAATGTTAATCACTCCACCCATAGCGTTCTGACCAAATGCCCTTGATCCCTGACCGCGCAGAATCTCTATTCGCTCGACATCGTCTTTTGTGAGGGGGATGTTAAGTGTGTGGTGTCCAGTTTGTGGGTCGCTGATTTTTATACCGTCGATCATTACGAGGGATTGTTCAAAGGATGTCCCCCTTATACTCAAATCTGCCTGAATTCCTGAAACACCTCTGGTCTGTATATCAATACTCACTGCATTTTGCAGCAATTCGAGCACTGAACCAGCCGGTGAATTGGAGATGTCCTCCCGTGTGATTACCTCAACGCTTCTATTTAATTGATCGAACGTGACCGGAGTTCTGCCTGCAGTAACGACGACCTCATCTAAAAACACCGTGGCTGCATCTTGTGCATAAATGGTCATACAAAATCCCGACAACAATGTAAACACTATTGTTATCCAGCTCTCAATCATTGTTATTCTCAGTATTTTATCAGTCATTGTTTCCTTAAAATCATACGGAGTTCATTGTTCTATCAACATGTGATGATACCGGAAGACACTCTCAATAATACTAACACCTGACAGGAATCCCGCTTTGCGGGATGTCGAACAGGAATGTTCGACCTACTGAGAGATATGAGGTAAACAGCTCTAACCTTTTCTCTTCTTTCTCCGAGCTTCACGGCGTACCTGCTGAAATTTCTTCTTGTCCTTCTCATGACCTGCTATTGTTTTGTTAAAACTGTGCGAACCATCTCCACGAGCCACAAAATAAATAAAATCCGTATCAGCAGGATTAACAGCCGCTTTTAGAGCCCTTCGTCCCGGATTATTAATCGGTCCGGGCGGCAACCCGTAGTTTCGGTATGTGTTGTAAGGGCTGTCAATTGCGATGTCTTTGTTCAATAATCGTCTTGGAGGTCCGGGAATAACGTATTGAATGGTCGGGTCTGCACCGAGATGCATTCTAATTCTAAGCCTGTTGTGATAAACGGAGGACACTGTCCTTGCTTCATCCCAGACCATCACCTCACCCTGAATAATTGAAGCCATCGTCATCGTCTCGTGAGCAGAAAATCCGAGCTTTTCAGCACTAGTTTGAATGTCATTGTTAAATTCCTCTTTGAATTGCTTCACCATGCGATTTATCAATTGAGCAGATGAGGAGTTCCTGTAGAAATTGTATGTACTCGGGAACAGATAGCCTTCAAGTCGATTGGCTTTAATTCCAAGATCTTTAGCGAAATCAGAGTTCTCACAAAGATCGATAAATTCGCTTGAGTCTATGCCAAGTTCTTTCTGCAATATCCCCGCAATTTGCCAGCATGTCAGACCTTCGGGAATTGTAACATTTTTGGTGTTTATGCCGGGTTGCATTAGAATACTTAAGATCTCACCATTCGTGGCACCTCGTGGTAACGAGAATATCCCCGGCTGTAGTTTTCTGTCCGCACCCAATATCCTTGCTGCCCAACGGAAACTCTTTGTATCGTGGATTAAATTCTCGTCATTAAGTTGATTAATGATTTGGTTGATTGACATACCGGGCTGTATGGTAAATTCAAACTCTCCCGAAGCAATTTCAGGTGCAAGGGCATTTATCTGTGAATACCGCCAATATACCCCACTCGTGACTGCAATCAGGAATGAGACAATTAACCCGTATATAATAGCATTTCGTTTAGCGTTCAAAAATTGGTTTCCGTGGGTTGGGGTAAAAATTAAATATCTTCATATGAACAGTTGAATCCTGTTTTGCCCCCGCCGTTGGGATCGCTTCCCATTCATGATTCAGAATCTCATAATTCGCATCAATACTTAGATCGAGCACAATTACATATTCACCGTATAGACCTGGATGCACGATCAATATGTCTTTCTCTGAGACAATTGTTCCTTTCGGGTAATAGTTCACCAATGGGCTTTTTTCAACAGCAGGCTCAACAAAACCATCATTACCGACAATTACTACGTCGAGGTTACGAAGGTTTTCAGTGTCATAAAGTTCAATCGGAATTTCACTCTCATCTTGAGATTGATCCTTGTTGAAAACGATGTTATTGACTAACACCGAGAGTGCCGTTGAAGTAAAATCAGATTGGATCAGTTCATTTATCCCGTTAGGGTCACTAGTATCATACGGTTGTGCGACCGAGAAGCGATTGCTAATTAAGGTATCTACCGTTGCATTCTCGTAATTAGCTGTCCTTGTATAAACAACAATCCGATCAGACTCAAGTTCTCCAAATTCAAAATTATATTTTCTCATCAAAGCCCATTTCTCCAAATTATCTGGCTCATCCAGGGATCTCATTTGCACAGGATTTGTAATTCTCTCAAACGGAAATTTTAGATCATTGGGTGCAATATATTTGAACATTCCCCGTCGGGATGTCATGCCGACGAAGTCAATTGCAGACCAATTTACAAATCTGAGATAATCCACCAGGTAACTATTAATAACGTCATAGTCAAGAGTAAGGTACAATTCTTCAAGAAGCTGAATTTCATCCTTTTCCTGAAACCCGTTTGTTATTACTTTATCTCTGGTTAACCTGCCACAATCGATAAAAATTGCATCCGGAGTTTCCTTACGGATGTTATCAAAGATCGTCTTCCTGCGCGCAAGACCACCTGGTTGACCGCTTGGACAGCGACATTCTCGAATAGCACCCATAAGATTGCCCGTCACAACCAATCGAACATTTGCGTTTTCAGATGCGGACGCAAATGACGAGATAATGAGAGTGCTGAGGATTACTAATGATCTGACAACAAACACGGGTTTGTTAATCTCCGTAGAAATTTGTAGACAATGTGACCTTACAAGGTAATTTATAACTTGAAGGGTGTCAACTCATACATCATATTGCAGATGTAGTCAATCTCTTGCGTTTATGTTTTTTTAGTTAACCTCAATAATACAATCAATGCCCGAAGCTGAAACACCAAACTTAGACACACGGCAACTGCTCAGTAACCGGAACATGCAGATTATTTTTGCAGTAACCCTCTCAGCAACTATGGGCGTTTCCCTTGTTTCTCCAGTTTTGCCTAAGCTGGTTGATGTTTTTGGAATCCAAAAGGAAGAAGTGATTATGTTGATAACAGCATTCACACTTCCAGGAGTTCTCTTTGCTCCATTTTTAGGGATACTTGCAGACAGATTCGGACGGAAACAGGTATTAGTACCTGCATTGATATTATTCGGTATAGCAGGCGCATCATGCGGTTTTGCGCGTGATTTCCACGTGCTCCTATTTTTCAGATTACTACAGGGAATAGGTGGATCAGCTCTTTTCACACTCAACAATACACTAATTGGTGACCTATTTCCGGGCAGAACCCGGTTTCTGGCAATGGGATTAAACGCTTCTCTGGTAAGTCTTGCGGCAGCAATATACCCTGCTTTTGGGGGTATAATGGCAACAGTACACTGGAGTATCCCATTTTTTGTACCATTAGCGGCAATACCAATTGCCTTATTTACCGCTTTTAAACTGACAAATCCGGAACAACAAGAACAACAACCCATCGGCACCTACTTTTCAGGAGCGATTGTAAGTTTGCGTCAATGGTCGGTTCTAAGATTATATGTCCTTACCTTTTTTACGTTTGTTCTGACTTTTGGGCCAATCGTAAGTTTTGTGCCTTTATGGATGGCAGGAGAATATAATTCTAATGCCTCAGCAATAGGTTTAATTCTCTCGTCCTCATCCCTGACCGCAGCAATCATCTCTGCACGGCTCGAATGGATCGGAAAGCATTTTCGGGTCGGGATGATGATGGCTGTCGCATTCTTGTTATATTCAATTGCACTGTGGTGGATACCTCATATTCCGAGTGCATGGATGATGCTCTTTCCAGGTTTAATATTTGGAGCTGCACAGGGTTTAAATATTCCCAGCTCACAAGCACTCATTGTAGGAGCAGCCCCTTTCAAATTCCGAGGTGTCTACATGGCGGTAAATTCGACCGTGATCTTAGCCGGCATCACTACCGGACCTTTTGTTGCAGCTATCGCTTACAAGAGCATCGGAATTGTCGGGTTGTATTATGGAGGTGCAATTGGGGCTCTGATTATGTCAATTATGCTCGTACTAAATGCAAACGGTCTTGATATTGACAAAACCCAATCAACTTGATGGGTGTGAATCCAATTCAAGTTTGGAATGAGAATGAAGATAAAAAATTCCTGATCGTACCGATGTTTTAACACACTTTCTTCCAACCTGAAAGTGATCTGATGTGTACGAATAATTGTAGCTTTCTTTCACTTTTTTTTACATCCCATATCGAGAGTGTGTATTATGCTACATTGCGGTTAGCAATTATTTTCACAAGAAAAACGGTGGTATTTTTAAAAATAAAGTTGTATTATATAAGGTTCGGGGAGAAGTAATATCCTCGAATGTTATTCTTTTAATATGGTGACTTTTCACCATATATCATTAACTGTAACTGATTTGGAAACATGAACGAGATTAAGATAAAACAAGTGCTGTCCGAAGGTGTCAAAGATTTCGTTGTCGAATCACCTGTGATAGCCAAAAAACGAAAGGCAGGACAATTTGTAATTGTCCGCATCAATGAAGATGGCGAGAGAATACCTCTCACAATTGTAGATTCAGATCCAAAGGGCGGGACAATCCGTCTCATCTTCCAGGAAGTTGGCAAGACAACCTGCGCGATGGGTGAACTCGAAGAAGGTGACAGCATACTTGATGTTGTCGGACCTCTCGGAAAAGCTACTCATGTCGAGAAGATCGGTACCGTTGTCTGCGTAGGAGGTGGAATCGGCGTTGCTCCTGTTTACCCAATCGCCAAAGCCATGAAGGAAGCCGGCAATAAAATCATCTCTGTTATTGGAGCGCGAAATAAGGATTTGCTGATTCTTGAGCAGGAAATGGCTGACATTTCCGACCAGATTCTCGTTACAACCGATGATGGTTCTTATGGTCGTCACGGATTTGTTACAGATGCAATCCAACAACTAATTGATGACGGAGTCAAGATTGACCTCGTCCTGGCAATTGGTCCGGTTGTCATGATGCGAGCTGTCTCCAATCTCACCAAGAAATACAATGTTCCAACTCAAGTCAGCCTCAATTCGATCATGGTCGATGGAACAGGTATGTGTGGGGGATGTCGGGTTTCTATCGGTGATAAAACGAAATTTGTCTGTGTTGATGGACCAGAATTTGACGGCCACCTCGTAAACTACGAAGAATTGATGCTCCGCCAGAAGGCATATCTTCCACAAGAGCGCAAGTCACATAAAAATCACAAATGCCGTATGGAGGGAATGGAGTAAGATGACCGAAAGCCCAACAACCGGGAAACCGGGTCCAAATAAAAAAGCGGGGAAAAGAAATAAACCTAAAAAGCCTAAGGTTCCCCGGCAAGCAATGCCAGAGCAAGCTCCTGAAATACGGAGAAATAATTTCAAAGAAGTTCCGTTTGGTTACCCCATTGACACGGCGGTAATTGAAGCAAACAGATGTATTCAATGCAAAAAACCCAAATGCGTTGATGGATGTCCCGTTGGTATAGATATTCCCGGATTTATCAAGGCAATTGCCGAGCGTGACTTTGAGAAATCCATTAGGATCATGAAAGAAGCAAATGCTCTTCCCGCTATCTGTGGTCGTGTTTGTCCTCAGGAAGAACAATGCGAAATCGTTTGCGTCACCGGAATAAAAGGTGAACCTGTCGCCATTGGCAGACTCGAACGATTTATCGCGGACTGGGAACGAGACAGTGGAAATGTTTCTATTCCAGACATTCCGGATCCCACGGGACGAAGAGTAGCGGTTGTCGGAGCGGGTCCTGCCGGGCTGACTGTTGCGGGTGAGCTCGCCCTTAAAGGACACAAGGTCAAGATTTTTGAAGCTCTGCATAAGCCTGGTGGCGTTCTTATTTATGGCATACCTGAATTCCGTCTACCCAAGAGCATCGTAATGGCTGAAGTCGACTACGTCAAAAAGCTCGGTGTCGAAATAGAGTATAACGCAATTATCGGAAAGTACTACACCGTTGAAGAATTGCTAACTGAAGAGGGTTATCACTCCGTCTTTATCGGAACAGGTGCCGGTCTCCCCTATTTCATGAACATCCCCGGTGAGAACCTTAATGGCGTCTATTCTGCCAACGAGTATCTGACACGCTCAAATCTTATGCGTGCATATGATTTCCCAAATGCCGATACTCCAATCGCGATGAGTAAAAAAGTCGCTGTCATCGGTGGTGGAAATGTAGCTATGGATGCTGCAAGAACCGCGCTTCGCCTCGGGGCTGAGGACGTTTATCTGGTATATCGTCGTGCTCGGGAACAGATGCCGGCTCGCGATGAAGAGATCCATCATGCCGATGAAGAGGGTATTCAATTTAACCTTCTAACCAATCCTATCAGCATCAATGGTGATGAGGAAGGCTGGGTAAAGAGCATGACGTGTTTACGCATGGAGTTAGGCGAGCCCGATGCTTCAGGAAGACAACGCCCTGTGCCAGTTGAGGGATCTGAATTTGATCTCGAGGTTGATACTGTTATTGTATCTATTGGAAACGGAGCAAATCCGCTCCTCCCGGAAGCGACACCAGCTCTTGATACTAACAAATGGGGCAATATCATTGCCGATGATAAAACAGGATTAACTTCAATGAAAGGTGTGTATGCTGGCGGTGACATCGTAATTGGAGCAGCTACTGTAATTCTTGCGATGGGAGCTGGAAAAGAAGCCGCTGAAGCTATGCATGAGTATATAATGTCTATTGATGTTTAGATACCTGTTAAGTTAGACATACACTTTTAAGGCTGTGTTGGGACTGATGTTGCATGGTAACATGTCAGGATAATCTCCCACACAGCCTTATTTTATACTCAAATTAAGACATTGACTTAGAGGAAAAAATGTTTCAAACTACAAAAGAAATAGTTAAACCTGAAAACCTTGCCGATGCACAATCTCTTTATGAACCGGGGACAAAGGTGTATTTATCCGGTGGCAGTTACATTTCCGAAGACATACATCCAGAGTTGGAAACATTAATCGACATTAATCATTTAATGGACTGTGAGATAAAAGAAAATGAAGACCACCTGTATGTCGGTGCAGGTGCGACATTTCAACAACTAATAGAATATTTGGAACCCGAAGGGCTACAGGGGCAAGTTGCAGAATGTGCTGAGATGTCATGTCCACAAAAAAACTTGCGTAATCAAAGAACTATCGGCGGAGAAGCTGCTTTCGGCCGAACCAATTCCGACTTCATACTGTGCCTGCATGCATTGAATGTAACGCTGGTGTTCGCCGGTGAGAATAACTCAAAGGTACCGATACGCAACTGGGATGACAAAGGCATTATCACAGGAATCGAAATCCCATTGAATCCTGAATGCAGGTTTGATGTTCAACGATTTGCTATAGGACCCGCTGATCAGGCATTTATTATTATCTCAGGCATGAAGGTGGGCGAACACATTGACATATCAACGGGTGGTGAAGCTTTTGGGGTTGCATCAATTGCAATTACTACTGAGTTATTTACGGATGCCTTTATTGAAGATATCAGCGCTGATATAGCAGGTTTGTATTTTGAAGATCATTTCGGATCACAGGAATTTAAACGGGGGCTCATTAAATCCGGTATGAAACTTGTAAGAACAAACTTAGGGTGATGGAGAAATCCCACCTTCTTGAGATTGGGGAGATTCGTGAATTGCCCTTACACTTTTCCTAATTATCTCCTCTACCAAACCTTCCACATCTCCCCAACTCCCTTTTCCGGGGGTGAAATCTTTTTACCAAGTTCTGCCAATCGCTCTTTAACTCCGAATGGTGGCACTGCCATTAGTATAAAGATCGGCAGCATGATGCAAATACCGCGAAATAAATCCTGTTCTGGAGTTGCTTTAAAATCCAACCTCGCCTTCTGAACTATCCAGACTCCCTTACATTGAACAAGATCTTTGATGTCTTCTGGAATATCCGGAAACAGAGGTTTCTTGTAAATATTGCCATAATAGAATTCTGGAATTTCTTCTTTGGGAAGGAGGGCGAGATAGTTCCGCCACCTTTCAGCATTGTCCAAGAGATTTTTTCGCCATCCATCAAGCGGGTCTCTTTTATTAGAACTGACGGCGCAGCCAACCGCCCAACCATTGCGTCCAATTGCAGTGAATAGCTCAGCAATAGATCCTTTTGCTCCATATGATATGCACATGTGCTCTTTGTACGGTGGTTTATTTGGAGTGAACCTGATATCGTTATTGATGCGGGAAATTTTGGGTTTTCCGTCGAATTCAGGTACAATTGCTGCAATTGGATCGGACAATCCTGCTGCAACAGCTTTCAACGGCTTGCGAACAGAATCTTCATAATGCTTCCTGTTTTCATCAAACCAGGCCTTAGTATTGTTCTCCCACAGATCAGCCATAAACTGAAAAGTATCTCTGCCTAAAGTCTTCATATATGGTTACTCGTTTGTTTGAAGATTAGATGGTTGTCTGCCCTACTCATGCAATCACGAAATATACAGGATCCCCCTGACTTTTCCAAACGATCCAAATTAGTCAGTTTACGAGTAACGCAAAACGTTAACTGGCAGACGAGGGCGTCTGCCAGCACATATCACAAGGGTTGAAAATATTCAACCCCTACAGATAAACATTCAAAATAGCTGCAGAAAATTACTTCACTAACAAGACCTGACTTGTCAATCGTTGTTCACCATTTGAAAGCACAATCCAATAAACACCGGTTGAAACACCTGATGCATTCCAATCAATTGTGTGATTTCCAGCTACGTTAAAACCGTTGAAAAAGGATTCGATCTGTCTGCCGGATTGATCGAGGATTAGTATGGTTATGTTTGATCCGAAGGGTAATGAATAATTGATACTCGTTGATGAATTAAATGGATTTGGGAATGCGGGATTCAGTGTAAACTGGTTCGCGATTACCCTTGATTCGCCACTAACATTATTCTCTTCATCCCCAAAAACAACATCATCGAAGTAGATTTTACCTTCTGAAAAGGGTGCTATTAATTGCACATTAATTGAGGTAACTCCATTCTGGACATTTACAGAATGAGTTGTCTGCGTCCAGTCGGATGATGCGCTACCGTCGAGTTGAGTCGGCGGCATAACAG
>JABGPL010000150.1 GCA_018644935.1 Calditrichota bacterium
ACCAGCAAGGCAGAGAAGTCACCGTCCTCCTCAACCAGAACCTCACTCTTGGCAAGCATGAAGTCCGTTGGCAAGCAGAGGATCAACCGTCCGGGATGTATTATTGTATGATGGATGCGGATGGGTTCAGAATATCGAAGGGTGTTGTTTTTGTGAGGTGAAACAATTACAACGCCTCATTCCTCGAACCATGAGGAGCCCGGATAGGAGAGAAGATGTCAAGATTTTAGAATATCCACCCTCACAATGGCTGCTTATACCTTTGCTTTTTTTATATTTGAAAGTTACATTGGAGTATGATTATTGCGGTTTAAAGACGGTTTTCTAATGGTAATTCATTGTGAATTACGACCCTTACGGATGAGTTAAATAAGGGCTTATTATGGCATCAAGATTAGATACGCTCGACCAAAGTTTTAACTGGCGTTCAAAAAAAGTTGAATGGCCGGTTACAACAATTACTTCCCAGGGATTGTCAGGAGTTATTGCCTGCGAAACCAAAGTTGCATGGGTTAATCCAAATACCGGTGACTTCTCCTATCGCGGAATCCCAATTCAAGAACTTGCAGGAAAAGCAACTTTTGAAGAAGTTGCATATTTATTGGTTGAAGGGAAACCCTGGAAAGAGCATCCCGAAAAATATAAATCCTTTTGCCAGAAACTGCACAGTGTTCGGCAGATGCCTGTCGAAGTATTGCAGATACTTGCTTCTCAGCCTGTCACCACCCACCCAACCAGATTACTGCGCGCGCTGATTTCAGCTCTCGGTTGCTATGAGATGCAGAATAAGGACACTCGAGACGGACACCACATCTGGGGGGATGTCTGGATTATTAGTCAGGTGGTTGCTCTTGTCGGTCACATTGCCAGATTCCGAAAAGGGTTGAAGCCGATGATTACAGATTATCGTCAGTCTCTGGCTCGCGACATGCTCTATATGATTCTCAACAAGAAACCATCATTGGAGCAGGAGAAGCTCCTCAATCTATTATGGGTTTTATATGCTGATCACGGATTGGATGCACCTACATTTACTGGATTGGTGGTTGGATGTACTAAGGCAGATCCCTACTATAACATCGTTGCAGGACTAAGTGCGCTTCGTGGTCCTCTTGTGGGAGGTGCAGTTGAGGGGGTAATCCAAATGCTCGTTGGACTTCGTGATGCGAACGTTGCCAGAGCCTGGACTGAAGGGATGATCACAAAAGGTTTCAGGATACCCGGATTTGGAAGGAGGATACATAGTCAACCTGATCCGCGTGTAGATATTCTTCGTGGAATACTGCCCGAATATGCAAAAACCACGGAGCAGCAGTTGTTGCTCGAAGTCTCAACGACGATTGAGGATACCGCTTCAGCTTACCTGAACCCAAAAGGTGTATACGTCAATCTCAATTATTACTCAGCTCTTCTATTTCACTATTTGAGTGTTGAGCCGGAGATGGTGACCTGTTTTTATGCAATTGGGAGAATGGCGGGACTTGTTGCTCGTGTTCGAGAGTATTTGACTACAAACAGACTATTCCGACCCCGTGAGAGATATATCGGAAAAAGAGATCAGAGTTATACAATCATTGGAAAACGATGAAACCAATAAAGTATTTAATCGAACAAACTTATTCTCGCGGACTTGAGAATCTCGTTGCCGGTCAGACGAGTATTGCAATGTTAGATGGCGAAAGGGGAAACCTTTTATATCGTGGGTATGATATTGAAGAGTTGGCGGATCTCAGTACATTTGATGAGGTGTCCTATCTGTTGATTCACGGTGAATTACCCACTACATCTCAGTTCCAGGGGTGGGTTAACGAATTAGATACGTGGAATGAACCACCTGTGGATGCAATAAATGTGCTCGATTCGCTTCCGACCGACACTCCACCATTAATGCTATACAGAACAATGGCTTCAATTGCTGCCTGCAACATTCCTGAGGGGGAAAATGTTCGAATGGATGCCCAATGGCGTCGCCCAGCTCGAATTTTAGGCTGGAGTTCAACACTTGCTGCGGCAGCTATTTGTCACGTACTCGGCAGAAGACCCAATCCTTTTAATCCCGAACAGTCATTTGCTGTAAACTTCCTGACACGCTCGTTAGGGAGAAAACCCACACAATTTGAGGCAGAAGCCTTTGATGTAAGTTTGATTGTACAGGCTGAACATGGTTTTAACGTAGCTGCCCTTGCCGCATTGACGGTAATTTCAACCGGTGCTGATCTGGGAAGTGCAGTACTTGCTGGTCTAAGTGCTCTGGCGGGAAAGCTTCACGGAGGTACAAATCAGCTTGCATTTCAAAACATAATGCAGCATGAATCAGCGAAAGATGCCAGAGCATGGGTAAAAAGGAAACTAAAAGATGGCTATCGGTTTCCTGGATTTGGGCACCGTATCTATCAGACTCATGACCCACGAGCAAGGATTCTCGAACCATTGGCAAGAAAACTGGTCGAAGATAGGGGAGACGGGCATATATGGGAGATATATGAAACCATTCGAGACGAAGTCGAATCTAATCTCGGAGACAAGGGGATATTCATTAATGTTGGAGGAGTTTCAGGACTTATATATCATGCTCTGGGTTTCCCCATGTCGTCTTATCCGATTCCGATGGCACTCGCAATTCAAACCGGTCTGATGGCTCACTGTCTGGAATATTTATCTGAAGGTAATATGATCGAGCCAGGGGCTATTTATACCGGATGAGACGAAGTAGACGGATCAAACAATAACTACCGAGCAATGCCTGTCGCTCTGGCGAGCGCCAGAGTCCAGAGGAGTTGTTCTTTTTAGTAATTATGCTTTTTCTGGCAAAGAGATTCTATGTTTGAATGTTTTGTAATCTAAACTTTTGATCAGAGTAACCTTCATCAATAGAATGCTTCTCTGGACTCCGGCGTTCGCCGGAGCGACAACGGGCATACATTTATCTGTTTCTCATATGGAATCGAAATCTATGTTAGACCTATTTCCCGATAATGCCAGCAATTTTCGCAACTACTTCCTCAGGATCAATAGGCTTATCTATGAACATGTCAGGTTTAACAAGTCCATCCTCTTTTAACGATTTGATTGTGACCCTGAGTTTTTCGCGCAAACTATCATAAGGTCTTTCAAAGGTCGATTCACTCTGCGAGTCCAGGTCCTCAAGGGTTTCGGCTACACCGGTCAACATTATCACCGGTAAGTTCTTGTACTCTTCAGATCGACGGAGTGATTTGAAAAGTGCAAATCCAGTTTTCTTCGGCATCATTACGTCGAGGATGATCAGGTCTGGACTTTCAGTCGTGATTTTCTCCATTCCCTCTTTTCCATCGTATGCTCCAAGTGGTTCGTACCCATTCTCCTCTAACGCGACAGAAAGGAATTTAACTGTGTTTACATCATCATCGATTATCAGGACTTTTTTCGCCATTTGTTTTCTCCTTGATTCCATTTAGACAATTAATTGGAAGTACGATGCGAAATCTTGTTCCTATGTCGGGTACAGATTCCACATTAATTCTTCCGTCGTGAATTTCAATCATTCTTGATGTGATAGACAAGCCTAAACCTGTGCCTATTTTGCTTTTTGTGCTGAAGAATGGCGTAAAGATGTTTGCTTTAACCTCTTCAGTCATGCCACAACCATTGTCTTCTATTTCAATTACGAATTCTTGGTCATATTCATCTGCAAATGCACCAATTATAACCTCAGGCGATTCATTTTCAGGATAATCTTTCCAATCGCAAGCATCTAAAGCGTTAGAGGTAATGTCCATCACTGCTGTGTGTATCATTCGAGCATCACATTCTACACCAGGCAAATCAGGCAAAAGTCTAATTTTGCAATTCACACCCCTATCTTTTGCCGTTTTTTCAATCAATCGGTGGATCTCAGAAAGCGTTTTTGATAAGTCAACCCGCTTGAGATTTGGCTTCCACTCTTTTACATATTTGAGCATATCCAACGACATGTCCGTTAGCCGGTCGATGCCTTCTGATGTTATTTCCCAGCCTTCTTCAAACATTTTTCGGTCGTCCTTTCTGAGTCCGAGCCGAATCATGTAGGCTCCGCCTTTGCATGCGTTCAGCATATTCTTCATCGAATGTTGTAATCCGGTAAATACCTGACCAATGGCTGCGAAACGCTGGGACTGTATCAGTTGGGTCTGGAGTTGCTTTTCCCTGGTGATATCCTTGCTGATCCCAATCGTGGCAATAATCTCACCTGCTCGATTTCTCAGCCTTGAGATAGTCAGAAGGACATCTCTGATCTGACCATCTTTTTTGACAAACTTGGTTTTAAAGTTGACTACATTATCCAAAATCTCAAGTTGTGCAAGAGCATGCTGCCTGTCACGAGGGTTAGCAAAAAACATTTCAATTGGTTTACTTATTACTTCAGTTCGACTGTAGCCAAGTGTTTTTTCTGCTCCACTATTTACGGTCAGGATTTTCCCATCCGGATTCACGGTAATGATTATATCCGCAGTACTCTCTAAGATGCCTTCAAGAAAATCTTTATTATTGCGTAGTTCTTTTTGAGATTTTGCGAGCTTTGATGCCATTTCGTTAAATGATGATATCAATAAGCTGAATTCGTCCTTTTCATCTTCTCCCAGGTAAACATCAGAATCATCTTCTGTCAACCTGTTCATACTTCTGGCGAGTTTCTGAATGGGTTGCTTAATTAAACTTCTTACAATAACCCATGAGGCTCCGCAACTAAGGATAAGCGAAACAAAGATAGTAATAATTATAAATTGGATTTCGCCCAACAGTGCCTCACCACATCTATCAAATAGAGAACATAATGCCAGAACAAGCAGAATAATTGCGAAGAAGGCAAAACTCAATTTCCAGAAAATGGGAATCCGTTTTAACATTAGTGGATCACCTGAGAGCTCTTGCTTCTGTTGGGAGCAATTTTAAGAACTTCAAGCCCCATCCAAACATAAATCCAATCATTCCGAATACACCGACAGCTTGCAGAACTTCAAGGAAACTGATATTATAAGTTGCGATTCCCTCCTGAAAAACAGATTGAGTTATTTTCATGCCCGGGAAAAGTTCAGGGGGATGCATTAATCCTGGAAGCACAATTACATATCGTTCACAAAGGACTCCGAAAATTACCAGACTTGATGCCAGCACAATCCAACGAATGGTTTTCCCTGTTCGCTTGTTAAACAGCATCGCCATTGGAATTACCAGACCGACAATAATCAACCCCACCCAGAAAAGGATAGAATGATATCCGCCGAAAAGATAAAAGATTGCAGCATGTCGTAACTCAATCACATATGCGCGATAAGCATTCTCAACAAGCAGGAAGTATAACACAACCAAAATGCAGATTGCCAGAAATCGTCCAAGCCAGATTATTAACTCATCATCGACAATTCGATTTGTCAGCTTGAACAACATAACTATCATAATTATCATCAATGCCGTTCCTGATGCCATTGCTGCTGCCACAAAGCTCGCCGGGAGTAGAGGAGATTCATATAACATTCTGGCTCCAAAGCCGAAAATCGCGCCGGTACCTGTGTGAACGCAGAACGCCCAACCAAAAGCAAGTGTAGCGACGACCTTAGTCAATGTTTTCTTTTCATAAAACAGTGCCCAAAGGTACACCAGACATATGAAGATGTGACCTATATAGAGAATTGGATTAATTGAGAACATTGATTGAAGGTTAAAATGGACAAACGGTTGAATAAATATTCTCGCCATCCTGCCCTGATCAGTAATGATTGAAAGCAACCCGGCGATCAGAAACAACATTGCGATGTAGACGGCAATTCGTGCGAATGGTTTGTACTCAGCTTTTCCAAAGACTCCGTACAATCCGGAAATCACCAGCGATCCAGCTGAGAGTCCGATATAGTATACTGCCATAACAATTTGTAGCCCCCACGGTGCCCGACTGTACATTCCGGTCACCCAAATCCCTTTCTGGATTACCCACCATGTTGCGAGTAGTCCGGCGACAGTGAATCCCGCAAACACAATCATCATCACTCGATACTCGAATGATTTTCCCTCTATACTTTCAAATTTAATGTCCATTTCTTAGCCTATCGATTTTTCCAGCGTATGATGGTAAAACTACTCTTACATTTCGGAGTTTATCACATATGGGATTCTACAACCCAAGGTAATAGACTTTCGGATCTGTGCCTAAGTCTTCTCTAATTCGTTTAACAGAATTTCCCTGGATTAATCTTGACACCTGACTGTACTGGTCGTTCAGGTTACCAACATAAATAGCACCCGCTCCGGAATTTTGACATGCCTCAACACATGCGGGTTGTTTTCCAACATCCAACCTGTGAGCGCATAGGTTACAGGATTCAGCAACACCATGTGACCGTTTTGGGCGATCCTTGTTTACCCATTCGTGAGTATCCTTGAAGTTGAAGAAACGTGCATTATAAGGACAGGCAATCATGCAGTACCTGCATCCTACACATCTGTGATGATCTACAATCACAATCCCGTCCTCACGCTTATATGTTGCCTGAACAGGGCAAACCTGAGCACAAGGTGGGTGTTCACATTGGTTGCACAGAAGGACAATGTCCTTTTCCTTAACCGTTGCTCCAATTTGATTCTCGAGTTTTACCTTTCGTATCCAGTGAACATCCCAGCGGTTGTCATCGTGGAATCCGACATTGTTTTCAAAGCGACAGGCAGTGAGACATTCCGTACAATCTGACTGGCATTTATTCAGGTCAATGACCATGCCCCATTTACGGGCAGGCAATGGGTTGTCCCGGCTCGAGTTGCTTAATATGGAGGTTGTGAGAAACCTGAAAGCATACGCACTGGTAGTCCCCGATAGCAGTGCACCTCCAAAGAATTTTATAAAATCCCTTCTCTTCATTTTATCTTTTCCTCAGTTTATGCTGATTTCTTATGGGTAATAATGACAGCTGAAACAATCGGGGTATAGACTAACAGCGTTGTGGCATTTGTTGCAAAACTGCTCTCGGCTTGTATGACATTTACGGCATCCACTCAAGCTGATATCACCTCTTATACCGAATCGAACAACCTCTGATCTAACACTTTGAAGGAGTTCCCAATGATGGAATCGCATGTAATCAGTATCCTTCACACATTCCGTGTATGTAGAGTCGGGCATTTCGAGGAACAGTTCGGCGTTTGGAGAAGTTTGTGCAAAGACAAAGGAAATTATGCTATAGCCAATAGGGAAGAGAATAATTACTGTGAGAATTGCTAAAACAACGCCTCTGGTGTTCTCTCCAAAAATTCTGTTGATGTTCATTTTATCTCCTCCGCAGACAAAGAGTCAGCGTTCTGTTTGAGATTGCTTGCTCCGTTATTTCCACCGAAGTATTCAACAAATACAAGTGCAGTAGTTCTATATGCCAAATGAGCAAATTTGGAATATGGCAGGTACAGAATCAGCGCAAGCACGAATACCAGATGAACGAAGTAAATCAAATGCCTGTGTGGATCGAGGTGTATATAATGCAGAACTTCAGTCGCGAAACCTGTAACAACAACCAGCAGCAACGTGCTAAGAAATACCCAATCAAAGTAGGTTCCCGAATGGGTATCTTCTAAGTCGAAAAATCGATTCCAGATCATCAACAGGCAACCTGTTGTCAATAATAATCCGCCAAAATTAGCGAGCACTTTCCATGGACTCCAGAAGCTGAAAGGATATATAAATTCTGTATGGATCAGTGGGTTTATTCTTGCAGTAACAATCCAGAAACACACAACACACAGGCTGATAAAGCCATAAAATACGAAAATATGTGACCAGAATCTCGGTGAAGTTCTCGTGCAGCTCGCAAAATCATTATGCATGAATACTTTCTTAACAGTTGAAACAAAGCAGCTGAAGGCACTTTTTGGTGGTTTGAAACTGTCACCAATCCCATAAGGTGCTTTCATCGATGTCCATAACTTCTTTATGCTAACCGACACTAATGCAATTGCCAGGATGGAGAATAACGTGAAAAAACCTATCAGCATCCAGTGCGGGAGCAAACTTGAATATGCAAAGATTATGTCATTACTCGCTGTTGGAGCAATTCCCAACGCTTTCTCAATAGAGTCCTTCAGCCCGAGTGCCAGAGATAACAACAAAATTGGAATACCAAATAGTAACAAAAGCGACTGGGGTTCATTTGCCCATCGAGCGAGAAAGCGTGGAAAGGCATAGTGTTTCACACTCTCTTGACGAACCGCAGCAAGAAGATCTC
>JABGPL010000151.1 GCA_018644935.1 Calditrichota bacterium
AATAGATCATACCACTCAAATGTTTATGCAAAAAATTCTAAATGTCTGGATTGCAGAAGGTAAGGAAATCGATGAAGAAAAATTTTGGATGGAAGTTGATTATAATAGACAATTTACTCATTCTGTAGAATATTATGAACATGATGAAGGTAATGATGGCATCGATAATTGGTATACTGATACCAATCCCGGAGGCTTCATTATCGGTAATCCTAATGGTAATGGAGATGATCCTGAAAACAACTGGGCAAAGGTCGATAAACGCTATCATGCTTTTATGATAGGAAATAATAAGCCGGATCATTTTTATGTTAGGTTCTTAGTTAAAATAGTTAACCAACTGACCGTCCCGGGAAATACTCTATTAACTCTACACATCGGAAGCGGGTGGCATCGTGCACTTGACGGAAACAATGACACTACACCTTATGAATACAGCATCACGAAAACCGGAACGGCTGTTGCAACAGAAATTGCTGCCAATTCCGAGGGTGACGGTTGGGGATGGATAGAGTTTGATGTTCCGAATATAGTAGGATCTGGCAATCATGCAGGTGATGTCAAGGTTGCCCTGCAATGGCATGGTATTGATGATGGCAATGAAGGTTATCTTGGTCAATTAAAAGCTCGAGGAATTTCATATCAGAGCCACGACAGCAATTTAATCTTCCCTGATCCGACAGATCCGGATGAACTTGATCAAGATTTTTTCGATGCCTATCTCGAACAGGTCAGAATGGATTTTGACAGATTGTCTCCCCACTCTGTTATTGGCATTTCCGCATACGAGGGCTGGAAGTACTCTTGGTATCCGAGCAATCTATTGCTGACCCAATTGCGCAATTTTGCCGGTGATTACGCTTATTCTGGATTGTATCCTGGAATACCAAATCAAACAATTCAGCAGAAGCAGACTACAATGGAGCAGTATCTCGATAAAACAGGCGTGGATCAACTAATAGTTGATGGCTATCCCATAAAATGTAGAAATGACGATGTAACAGGTTGGTGGTGGCATTGGGAGGAATCATTTGATGGAGATGATGAGGGCATTGATGGAATATCAATACAGGATGCCTGGGATGATATGAATACTACATATTCTGCAGCTCGAGCTGCTGCCGGTGATAGAGATCTTTGGTTGGGTATTCAAGCGAGTTGTCAATTAGAAACGGCAGTAGTAAACGATGTTTTTGTTGGCAAAGCTAAAGGGTATGGTGAACCAACGCCGCGGATGGTTATGTGTCAGGGATATCAAGCAATGACATACGCACCAAAAGCATTCTTCTATAGTTATTACGGTCCGGTCTATCATACCGCAAAAAATGATACGGGTGCTCGAGTCTATTATTATGTTAACCCGGTGCCGGCTCATCCTGATCGCTGGGATACTATGAATGGGGCGGCAATTAGTGGTCTTGTGTCTCTTCATGAGAACGCATTTGAGCAACCACCCGATTACGACAATCCTGCGGGTACAGATGCTGAAATCAAGAACGCCGCAAGCTGGGCTGTTGGTGGCCAAAGTACGGGTTGGCTTTGGCCTAACGAGAAAGGTGATAAAGCAAAAACATTCAATGACTATGTTCATTTGTATTCGCCCTTCATTGCTACCCTTGATTTTGGTGATTCCAAATGTGCTGAAGATCAAGCCACTATAGGCGACGTTACGATTGATAGCACCTGGTATATGGATGGCCAGAATGTAGTCACTGATGACGAAATGTGGGTTCAAATGGGTGTTTTCGCTGGAGGTAATATATTCATGCTTGTAAATAGGAGATGTGACGAGGATGGGGGACGATTCATTGACGTAAAGGTAGATATTAGCCCAGTTAACGATGCAATAGTCTGTCAATATGAATTTTTTGGTGCTGAGGTAATTTCAGAAGGGGTTGGAGACAGAAAATTCACAGTTTATCTCGGTCCAGGTGAAGGTTGTCTCTATTCATTCCACCAACAGAGAATCGAATCCTTTATAGACAGCAACATGTGTATCCGGGGTGACTTCTTTATTGAAGATTCCGTAGAGGTCACAGCAGACGCTATGTTGACTATTCTGCCCGGATCGCGCATCATATTTGTCGATGATGGCTCATTGCATGTGCGTGGTCAGTTGAAAGCATTAGGTAAATATGATGCAGCCGGAGATTCTTCTGTGTCTTTTATCTCTTTGACAAATCCTAATAATGGGCTTGTTTCTCTCTATAGTACTCAAACTGATACTTTCAGTTATTGCAAGTTCAGCCATCTCGAAACAGGTCTGAAAGTTTCAAAATCCAGTTCAAGCAAGGTTGAAATTGACCACTGCGAGTTTAGTTATAACGAAGACGAAGGGCTTTATGTATCAGGTGGAGAAGTAACAGTAACCTCATCCGAATTCCGCGAAAATGGAGGAGATGGGCTTTATCTCTATGATTGTAAAGCAACATTAGATTCACTCACCGTAGCCCGAAATGTTGAGAACGGTGCCTATTGCTATTCAATCAGCTCAAGCAGTGCTATTACCAACTCATCTTTCATGAACAATGGTGAGGATATTGACTCCTCCCCGGAAAGTAATATCCGTTTCTATAATTGTTCTCCTACATTGAAGAAAAACGAGGTTGTAGCAGGTGGGGAATATGGTCTTTACGGTGCGAATGGTTCCTATCCGATTATGTATGCAACTGGTGTGAATGCAGCCAATACAATAACTGGAAACCACAGTCACGAAACCTACTGGGATGCAAGTTATCCGTCACTGTCTTATGGACATAACAACTTCGATGTTGAGGACGATACACTTATTTACATCACAAACTCTTCAATAACCTCATTCTATGCTTACGGAAACTATTGGGGCGGAGGGGCACCAAACACGGGATCTCCATCGTCAAGTTACTATGGTCCGGGTACATTTTATTATTCAGGTTATGACGAGGAGAAGCAGACTCGTGTGCATGGTGATGAAAGTAATTTTGATCCATCATTTACAAAAGGCGGGGACGACTTCATCATCGCAGATAATGAAGAAGATGCTTTGGATGTGTTCATCGAAACATTTGATCTGGAAAAAGAGGAGCCCTTTAACGCGATTGATGCGTACCGTGATCTAATTGCAGAATTCCTGGAAACCTCCATATCGACAATGTGTGTCGACAGGATCATGTGGTTGATAAGAAGTAATTACGTTGAAAACGCTCGTCAACGCGAACTTATAAGCCTTCTGGTCTATTTCAACAGGCTATCGCGAACGGAGGAAAACGATGATCTGGCCTGGAAAGCCAAAAGAGCCAGATTATGGACATTTGCAGCTATGAATCGGTTTGATGATGCCATCTCTGGCTTTGAAGAAATAGTTCGCAATCCGGACAGCTTCGCAGATAGTGTTTATGCAGTAATTGACATAGGGACAATTCATCTCGAAGCTCTGGAGTGGGAACGCCGGGATGAGGATGGTGAACGTGGTGATGCTGTGATACGCTTTGGTTCAATGCCACAACTTTGTCCGGTAGATTTTCCGACACATCGTGTGCATACAGATGAGCTGTTGGCTATGCTCGGCAGTTTAGATGCACAGGGTCGTCCGACAATTCCAACCGAGTATTTCCTGGCTCAGAACTACCCGAATCCATTCAACTCAATGACTAAGATCCAGTTCGGTCTTCCCGAAGCAACACATGTCAAGATCCGGATTTTCGACATCATGGGGCGTGAAGTGATTACTCTTGTTGACACTGATATGAAGGCGGGGTACTACACAAATGTCTGGCAAGGAAGAAACAAGGGGAATGTCACAATTTCATCAGGTATGTATTTCTACCAGATTCAAGCTGGGAACTATATCAAGACCCGGAAGATGATTTTGGTGAAGTAATGATTGAATACGATCCTTTCTGATTAGCTACATTCAATTACTAATTTGAAGGTAAATAGTTCAACTAAATCAGGCAATGCTGAAGACCGAAACTCAAGTTGAGAGATTCGGTCTTCTGTTTTTGCAATAACTCGTAGATGTAGTTGGAATGATTTTCATTTCTTTCATCAAGAGTTTGGGTTGATCACAATATTTTGAAAATCCTTCAAACTAATGAATCGAGAACAGCACTCGCCTTTCCCCCCAGGTCACTCCGATTATCATCATATATCATTAACGTTTCAAGTTTCTTATGCCTTGATAGTCTCTGAGCTCCTCTAACGTCACCCTCGGATGAGTTTAGATAACAAGTGATGGAACTATGCCTCAATCCGTGAGGTCGGATATCCAATCCAAGCTTCACTCCATACGACTTTATCATCTTGTATAATCCATTTGAAGTCAATCGACTCTCTCCCTTTGCTGAACGGTCGAGGTTCAAGAATAGAGATCCCGGTAAATTACCTCGCTTGCTTGTCCATAACTCCAATGCCTCTCCGGTTTTCGGTGCGATAGTAACTGCAATTCGGTCGGTATGTCCTTTGCCTTTGATCCAGAGACGATTGTTTTCCCGGTCGTAGTGATCGATGCCCAAACTACATACTTCTGACCGCCTCAGTGCGTTTACAAACAACAAACGCAATATTGCATGGTCTCGCAATCCTTTCTTGTCTGTGCGACTGGAAACCATTGAAAACAACCTCTCGATATTCCTGAGATTCAAACCTCTCGTATCTCTGTATGGTTCAGCTTTGACGTTATCCACTTCCAGTGACCATCCAATGAGACTAATTCGACGGGCAAATTTTATCAATGCCCGTAGTGCTGTGAGTGAAGCATTGATTGAGTTTGCTGATAATCCTTGCTCTTGTAAATGGGTTCTGAACTTCAAAGCGATAGAGTTAGCCTGACCATGACCATTGGATATAAACAACTGTGATGCAATCCCGATATCTTTCACGCCCAAGAATTGACAGAACTTATTCAACCCATTGCGATAAGTTGTTAAAGTGGAACCTCTAAGGTTATTTAGAAAATCTTGAGCTAATGTGTCAACCTCGGTTCTAATGATGTCCTGAGTGCTTCCAGGTAGCTGTAATTGCATGTTATTCTCCCCACTCATCTGTTGGGTCATTTGATACGCAGATATGCCCGTCTATGTCCATTAGAACCTCTGCATATATCCCTGACAATCTCTCGAATTCTGACTCTCTCTCGGCAATGTCAATAAGCTTCAAGAGTCTGTAATTGTCAACATCTATGACTTTTATCTTGATATCTGTTTTCATGTTTTGCCTCATGGTTGAGTTACCCGGTTAGCACGTCCTAAGCTCTCACTCAAGACGTGCTTTCCCGGTTGGAGATTAGAATGGAGCTTCGTTTGCTATTGCCTTGTTTTCAAGTACATTCGCTCTCCCTCGCAATGCCCTGAAAGCTTTCAACTCCTCTTGTTCTGCTTTTATATCCGCTACTCTCCGACGCTTTACACTTGCACCCTTGAACGAATAGACATTGAGCTGATAATATACAGGCTTATCTTTTTTAAGCCCTGACAGTTCAGCAAGACAACTCTTATCATATGCAATCTTTCTCGTCCTGCCTGACTTGCTCTCTCCACAATCCTGCTCAAGTGCAATCCTGAGAACCAATGTCCGATTCGCTCCCTTACCTTCAATGTGAGATTCTACGTATCCGTTGCTCATTGTTTCCACTCCTCAAGGCTTAGGTCTTTCTCTGTTATCTGGTCAAGTGGTAACATTACAATTCTGTCAAGTTCGGTATCAATTGCCATTAATGTTTCATAGCCAGAACCATACTTGAAAGCCCACTCTTCTGTTGAGATACCTTCACTCACCTCTTGTGCTAATCTGTTAAGGTGATCAATTTTCTCTTGTTGTCTTGCTTCCATTATAACTCCACAAAATCATTTTGTTTAAGAATTAATACTCATTGCCAAATGAGCAATCTTGCAACCAGTTCGCATAGTCAACAGCTTGATTACTTTCAAGGTGAAAAACACTCTTGCTCGTCGGGTAGTAAATACACTCATCACCTTTCTTGATCTGCTTTCCTGTCTCTGTACACTTCGAGTTAAATCTTGCTCGAGTAACTCTCGGATCCTTTGAAAATCTCTGCATTATATCTCCCTAAATCTGTGAACAAATCGAAAGAGCAGTTTTCAAGACTTGCTCAGGTCTGAGGCATTTACGATTGTATACCTTGAATGAAATTTGCAGCTTTCTGTGCTTGTGAAGCTGCTTGGATTATGAGCTTAGGATCCTTGGTTATCTTTCTTCTCCAACCGTCTATATAAGCTGCACTATTCTCAATCGTATTGTTATCAATTCCGGTGACTCCACAAAGCATAGATGCTGTCATTTCAGCAACCAGCTCCTCTCGTGAATATTCGTGAGTTCCGAAAAAAGCGAATTCGGTTATACCTTTTCGATTTAATCGGTTCTGGTGTCCGGTACTGTGAGCTAACTCATGAAACATTGTCGAGTAGTACTTTGCAATCTGAGTGAAATATTGTTTGTCCGGGACGTTTATAACATCCGCAGAAGGTCTATAGAATGCCCGGCACGAATCATGATTAGTCAATTCTGGTGCATTGGGCATATCGTTAATTATGCTCTCTGCAATCTCAATCGGATTGTGTTCAAAGGTCTCTGTGCTGGTGTCCGGCAGATCAATGCTCTCGGTTTGTTCGAGGTTAAACACCCTGTAATACTTGATAACGGGAATTTTCTTAACCTCTTGCTCACCTTTCTCATTCAAGACCTTTTTCTCGAATGTTGCCCAGTACACAACCATTGTCGATTTTTCACCCTTTCGGATGTTCCCTCCAAGCTTCTGAGCTTGTTTGTAGGTCAACCAGTACGGGTTTGAATAGGGCATAATCGAAAGCAAGAAAAGATTAATGCCTTGATACGATTTCTTTGAGACGATGTTCTTGGGAAAACCGCCACTTGTCCAGGGCTTCTGCCATGCAATAGTACCCTGATCAAGTAACTCGAGAATCCTGTCTGTAATGATTTGATAAACTGAATTGTGAGCTTTCGCTCTGGTGGTGGGGTTTGATTCACTCATGATGAATCTCCTTGGTATTTTGAACAAAATAAATCCCAACTCTTGTTCACACTTACCAAGAAGTGCCTCGTGCCTCACGACGACGAGAGAGTTGGGAAAGACAAAAACTAATAAACCTGACTTAAATCGGTGCAGGTAAAAAAACCGCTTGGTAAAGTGAACGCTTACAACATACGGAATTAATCGGATCCTGTCAAGTACCCTCTGGAAATTTCTCTTAACTATGTAGTTATATACAGGCATTTGACGTGATGTAAGTTCTTTAATAATCAATGCAAAGAAAACTAAATGAAGTTTATTTTCGTTGCCATTTCAGGATGTTTTCCGGGCATTATATGGTATATAAGCTTGAGAATGATGCTGATAGGTACAGAGGTCAAATCTTAGGTTTTCTTAGGTTGTTTCAAATCCGGTTTGTTCACTAAATGAACCAATATAGTGACCATAATATTGCTGTAATTGGACCTTTATTTGTGATGTCTTGATATCCGATTTCGGACGAGAATATCTTTGTAAATTAATACACATGAAGATAAAACAAAACCGCGACCCCGCCCCCCGCTTTCTGAGAGTAACTACCCATTTGTGAAGGTGTCCTAAAAACACTTTTGCACACCCCCCCCGGTTAATGAGTTCAAGTTCCCTGCTTGAAATAGAGAAGACACCACCCCCTGTCCAATGTACCCCCCCTATTTTGTCACTACCCCCTTGCTAATATTATATGAAGGCATTCGCTTGTGAATTGTATGTGTGCGAAAAGGGGGGGGCTCCGGTTAGG
>JABGPL010000152.1 GCA_018644935.1 Calditrichota bacterium
AGGTTTTAACATAAACAAGACATTTGATGGTTTCCATTGGGGAGCAGTAAATAATGACAGAAAATAAAGATCCAAAGCAGACAGTTGTAGTTGTTGATGATGATGATATTGTGTTAACGAGTATCGAATCCTTCTTGATGCTCGAGACTAACTATAATGTCGTTTCGTTTCTTTCGGCAGAAAAAGCATTGGATTTTATCATAAATAATGATATTGATCTTGTGATTTCAGACTATCTTATGCCAGAGATGGATGGGATAACGTTCCTCGCTCGAGTTCGTGACGAACGCCCCGAGATCCCAAGAATAATCCTGACCGGATATGCCGACAAGGAAAATGCGATCAAAGCGATCAATGAGGTCGGTTTGTTCCAATACATAGAAAAACCCTGGGACAACGATGACCTGCTCATAATAATCCGAAATGGACTTGACAAGCTTAGCCTTGTTAAGAAATTGACTGAAAAGATTGAGCAGATTAATAAGGCTTATGGCGAGCTGGCAAATATCCAAAAGGAGATTGTCCGGACTTTTGTATAAAGCTTTCTGATAACTAGTTTTTGTAAGACACAACCCCAGGTGCTGATGCTTGGGGTTGTGTCTTTTTTTGATCGGAATTGCTTAATGATGTTGGTATACCAGAATCTCGCACTCAGAGAAGTAAAGCACATAAAATCCCTCCTCTCCATCACCACATCACCACATCACCACAACACCACATCACTACCTTGATTCCGCACATTTCTTTGTGTATTATTTAAAGATACTAAAGATACGATTTGTCACAGGTGAATAACTGAGTTTAGATATGGCGAAAAAAATCCATGATGTAGAAGTAAAAGAGCGCGAATCCGCTATCCTGGTTGGGATGCAACAGAAGAATTCCCCTTTGTGGGAAGTTAATGATAACCTCGATGAGCTCGAGCAGCTCGTGCATACCGCAGGTGGAGTCCCGGAAGCACGATTGGTGCAGACCAAGGGGAATCCGACGGCTTCGACCTTTCTCTCGAAAGGTAAGGTGAATGAGTTGAAGAATATGATCGGGTTGTTTGGAGCGGATATCGTTGTTTTTGATGATGACCTCAGCCCGGCACAGGTCAAGAATCTTGAAAAAAATATCGAGACACCAGTCATAGATCGGTCGGGGTTGATTTTGGATATCTTCGCAACCCGTGCTCGCACCGTTGAATCACGAATTCAAGTCGAGATTGCTCAGATCGATTATATGGCACCTCGCCTTGCCGGAAGGTGGAAACACCTGGGACGTCAGGTTGTAGGAAGTAGCGGAGCTGGCGGTGGCGCAGGTGGCACATCTGGGGCTATCGGAACTCGTGGACCGGGTGAGACCCAGATCGAGATCGACAGACGGGCGAACAAGCGAAAAAAAACCCAACTCAGACGCGAGCTCGCCAAGATCGAACGTGCACGTGCCAACCGAAGAAAAAGGCGCGCAGATCTGTTTAAAGTAGCATTGATCGGCTACACTAATGCCGGGAAATCTACCATTCTGAACGCATTGACAAACTCGAAAGTTTTTGTTGAAGATCTGCTGTTCGCAACCCTCGATCCAACAGTTCGCTCAATGCACCTCCCGACTGGCAAGAAGGCACTCTTAATAGACACTGTTGGCTTCATCCGAAAACTTCCCGTAGGACTTCTGGCATCGTTCCGTAGCACCCTTGAGGAATCGCTCTCAGCGGATCTGCTGGTTAATGTCATAGACCTCGCTCATCCACATTGGGAGGAGCAATATACGCGCACTGAGGAAATAGTAAAAGAGCTTGAACTCGACCGAACACCACAGCTGACAGTATTCAACAAAGTCGACCTTATTACCGACCCGATACTACTCGAAGGCATGCGAAATCAATTCCCGGAAGCGATATTCATTAGCGCGAGCCGCCGTATTCGGTTATATGAGCTCCCCGAGCGTATAGCGCAATTTGCCGAAACAAAATGGGTCCGTGGTACCCGAGCGTTTACACCTGAAGAGGTGGACGAACTGAAGCAGTTTGAAGCCAAAGTAAAAATCCTCGGCAGAACTTTCCGCGACGGGATGATTATCGTGGATTATCTGATCAAGGTTGAGGGTGAAGAAGTGGAAGAATCAGAGGAATAAACAAGGCTGAGGAGGGTGGAAATATCCCTCCGACCATATACGGGCACGGTGCCCGTGCCCCAGTCCAATAGTTGAACTCTTTGTTGTGTTCATACATTGACAGTTTCGCTTGACGGAAGAAGGGCACGAGTGTCGTGCCCATTCAAAAGCAATAAACCTTTCGATGGTAATGTCAGAACCCTCCAAATTCCCATCTTGAGAATGATTCTCATCGTATCAAATTCAATTAGAGACCTCCAACAAACTACAAAGCTGGCAAAAATGACAGATAAATATACTGCACTTGACTATTACAAACTCGACGATCTTTTGACTGAAGAGGAACGGATGATTCGGGATATGGTCAGATCCTGGGTCGATGAAAAAGTTATCCCCATCATTGGGAAAGCAGTTGATGAAGGTAGATTCCCAAAAGAACTCATCACTGAGATGGCTGAGCTTGGTTTATACGGTGCAACACTGCCTGAAAAATACGGTGGAGCTGGTGTGTCACAGATTGCGTACGGGCTTATGCTTCAGGAACTGGAACGCGGTGACAGTGGTATACGTAGTTTTGCCTCCGTCCAGAGTAGCCTTGCGATGTTCGCGATCTACCGATTCGGAAGCGAAGAGCAGAAAATGAAATACCTGCCTAAACTCGCGGCAGGCGAAATGATAGGCTGTTTTGGGTTAACCGGACCAAATCATGGCTCAGATCCGGGCGGGATGAATACTTCAGCCAAAAAGGATGCTGACGGATACATCCTCAATGGTGCAAAAATGTGGATCACGAATGGTACTTTTGCTGACATCGCGATTGTGTGGGCGAAACTTGATGGAGTGATTCGCGGATTTATCGTAGAGGCTGGAACTCCAGGCTACTCAGCCCCTGAGATGAAAAAAAAATGGTCACTTCGTGCTTCGGTGACTTCGGAATTAGTTTTTGATGATTGCCGAATACCAGCTGATTCACTTCTTCCTGAAGCCAAAGGGCTCTCTGCTCCTCTGACTTGCCTCAATCAAGCTCGTTATGGAATTGCATGGGGAGTCGTTGGTGCAGCAATGGCATGTTTCGACGAAGCTAACCAATATGCCCAAACCAGAACTCAATTTGATAAACCGTTGGCATCATTTCAGATGATACAAGAAAAGCTGGCGGTTATGGCAACAGAAATAACCAAAGCTCAGTTGCTGGTCTACAGACTCGGTCAATTGAAGCAGGAAGGTAAATTGACACACCAGATGGTCTCAATGGCGAAATACAACAACTGTCGGGAAGCTTTGAACGTTGCAAGACAAGCGCGAGATATCCTTGGAGCAGCAGGAATAACCTACGAATTCCACTCAGGCAGGCACATGCTCAACCTTGAATCTGTTTATACATATGAAGGTACTGATTCTATTCATAAGCTGCTTGTTGGGGCTGATTTGACTGGAATTGAAGCTTTCAGATAAAAACAAACAACTATATTGTGGCCCGGTCAGTCGTTGTTTGCCCGGAATACAAAAATATAGACACAATACTCTTCTTAAGTAATCTTCTATTTCGAGCTGACCGTTTTTCATTTCATACGGTCAGCTCGTTCGTTTTATCCCTTCTGATCTGTCAGTTTTTAGTATTGTAACTTTCTTCTATTCGTCATGGCTGACCGAGCCACAGATGTTTTGTTACTTGGTTATTTAATGTAAAAAGTGATTATTTTACGTAAAACATAAAAAAAACCTTGACAAACGTAAAATTACATTTTATATTCTTCGTATGGCTATTGAAATTAATCTAGATATGATGTTGGTGAAAAAGAAGATGAGATTGACTGAACTATCTGAAAGAATCGGAATCTCCATCACCAACCTCTCACTGCTGAAGACCGGTCGCGTAAAAGGCATTCGGTTCAGCACACTTGATGCAATCTGCCGGGAGCTGGAATGTCAGCCCGGAGATATCCTCGAATTTGTTCCTGATTATGTCTAACAGGGAGATCGAATAATGGAAAAGGAGTTGAAATGGAAAGAAATTTAGTTGACGGAGATAAAATGGATAACTCAAAATATACCCTTGCAGGATGGATGGCTATCACCGGCGCAATCATGATTTTCCCTGAAATTATTATGGGAATACTGCTTGATATTAAACCGGACAAACTGTCTATTCTTGTTTTTCCTTATACATTCATAACGATAGCGGAAACAACAATAACACTTTTTGCGTTTTTCAGATTTAAACATCTGTTAAATAAACGGTATGAATTTCATCGCGCTGACACTCTTATCCTGGTCATTATTTTTGGAAGTATGATCTTAACTTCAATCAGCCTGTTTGCGAGGACAATGCATACTTTAGGTGTGCTACCCACAAATGATCTAACATTTAGTACAATTGTTTCGGCTGCATTGATAATTTTGGGAATCCCATTAGCGGTGGCGGGGATTGTGTTTGGTCTGAGGTTGCTAAAGCTAAATCAAGGCTTGAGTGGTTTATTGAAACCTATGGCATACACGTATATAGCAGGTTCTATTTGTCTGGCATCTATAATACTGGCACCGATAGGCTTACTGTTTATAATTGCATTCCAAATCATGCTGGGGATGGCTTTTCTACGGGAGGGTGATGAGCTGATTGAACCTGAATTTGTCTGACCGTAAATATACAGGATACAGAAAAAATGTCCCCGCCTAATATACCTTCAGGTATCTTCCGGTTGGAGGTATACGAGCCACTTTTCGGCGGGGACAGTTAGCTCTGAAATTATCTTAAAAATTCTTTCATAAAGTGTTACGTAGATAAAAACACTTTCTTTGGACTGCCTCTATCCATCTTCACGCTTGCCAGAACGACCCAACACAGATTCAACCGCAAGCAATGCAATAAAAATTGCAGCAATTTGTGACCAAATTTCACGACCGAATCTTGCTTCGATTATAGTCTCTGATGGATTTTCATCTTCAGGTGAAATTATCATGCAGTTTCCAAGTCGATCTGCAATTTCACCTAACTCGCGTCGATTTAATTCAGATTGATCAGATGGGATGTTTGCAGCATAGCGAGCGATTATGCGATTCCCAATTTTAAGGTCATAAATTCCAGGGACATTAACCTTTCCAATTTCATACTCAACTCCACCAACAACTGGGCGGGGAATTAGTTCTTCCTGATCTCCATTAGGCACTGACATTTGAATGTTCTGCGCTTTGGAAAGCGGTAAAATCACTTTGTAAGATTTCCCGGTCTCCCATTCCAAAAATCCATCTCCGCTTCCCGATGCAACATAACTCAGGGATCTGAGCAGGAGGGGTGCGAATATACCACTGTAAACAAAGTTACTGCTTGCAGGATCAACAGGTACCGAATACATCATTACTTTGCCCCGGTTGACCTGCCGCTCCAGCAGGAATGGTTTACCATTAGATAGTGGAATTACAACCTGATCATTTTTTCCAACCGCAAGATCTACTGAAACATCAAAAAGTGGTGTGCGCGGTGCTCCTTTGTCGTCGAAAACACCGTTAAAAATTGGGTGTTCCAGATCTATGCTTCCCCAACCTGTCGGCTCACCAACATTAAGACCTTTTGCACCGACAAAACCAAGTTTGCTCCATAAACCGCGACTCAAACCTGCAAGATCGGCATTAGGGCTCTGGAAAATGACAGCCCCTCCTCCCTGCTTAACAAATTCAGCAACCCTTTCTGATGCTCCGGCAGAGGTAGACTGAAGCCCAATCATCAGTATTACATCATAACCTGCAAGTGACATCGTTTCCCACTTCACAGGGTCTGCCCATGTCATTTGGATGAAGCTCGCTTCTGAGGCGGAAAGTGCAGCGTCAATTATCACTCTCGATACACTTTGCGGGGCAATCGCCAGAATCCTTAAGCTGTCAGGTATATCCAAAATAGTCCAGAGTCTGTCATCGGCTTTGAACGGATCAATGCTCTCCCATTTTACTGAGCATGCTAATTTGCCCGACTTGTCCGGTACAATGGCAAAATCTTTAATCACGGTTCCGTCACCGGGCAGGTTAACTGAGCTCTGCGCCACTCTCTCACCATCAAGATAAACACTGACAATTGCGTTTTCTACCGATTTTGATGAATGATTACTGAGTGTTGCGTTGATCTCTATCGGTCGGTTTCGTTGTAAAATCGCGTTTCCAATGGTAATCTTGTCAACCGAAAGATTTGGATTATCTTCAGGACCAACGGGAAGAAGGTAACGCCGTTCGGTTTCTCCTGGATTGCTCTGGGTTAATGAATCCCAATCCGGGGAGTAGAACCCACCTACATAATACACTTCACGGTTGAATCTGGGAGTTTCAGCCAGTAGAGAATCTATTTTTGAACGCGTATCAATTAGCTGTGGTCCCCAGAATCCATAGTTCAAGTTATCAAGTCTATCACGCAGCAAGTCGATTTGTCCAGATCCAACTGAAATCCTCCGAGATGGTTGAGCTGAAGGAATTAATGTTATTCTATCATTGGTTCCGCAGAGGTCAAAAATATCCTGAGCTCTACTATTTATCAGGCGAAGAATTTGCCCATCACGGGTTTCAGTCGCAGAGTTCAGGCTGTTATCTACAACGAGTGCTATTTCAACTGCTGCGGCTGAACCAGTGCCTGCCTGGTTTCCCCGCAGAGCGGGTCGTGCGAAAACAAGTACGAGGGCAATTATTGCGAGAGTTCTGATTATGAGCAGAATTAACTGCTTTATCTGAACCCTGCGTGATTTTTTCTTTTGTAGTTTTTGTAAAAATTCCAGCGTCGAAAAAGAAATCAACGGCAGCCGTCTCCGACTGAGCAGATGCAGCAAAATCGGAATTGTAGCTGCTGCAAGTGCTGGAATAAATACGGTGTATAAAAAGGTCAATGGGATACTTAATTAAGTGTTGTCAGGCATCTTTGAGACCATTGAAACATTCATGGTTTCTTGTAGATCTTGTCTTTCCTACCTGCGGGGTAATGACAAGATCTAATCCAAAACCAAATGCTTCAAAGAACTCATTCTCGTCTGACAGAAAAACGGTGACTTGTTTGTCAGGTTATGACACCTGACAAAACGTAATGCTACTTATTCCAATCCAATCTTGCGCCGGACCTTACGGATAGTTCTTTGAGCAATCGGGCGTACCTGCTCTGCACCTCTGGCAAGCACAGATTCAATGTAGCCCTTCTCAGATGTTATCTGTTGGTATTTCTCATGCAGGGGTCTGAGGCTTTCAATGACCGCTTCGGCAATATCATTTTTCAAATCACCGTAACCCTTCCCATCAAAATGAGCTGCAATATCACTTTTGGATTTACCTGTGAAAACCTGAAATATTGTGAGCAGATTAAACATGGCAGCTCTGTTCTCATCGAACGCTATCAGACGCTCTGAATCCGTCGTTGCGCGTTTAAACTTCTTGCGAATTTCAGCCGGCGTATCGAGTAAACCTATTGCATGACCCTTAGCATCTTCACTTTTGCTCATCTTCTTTGTCGGGTCATCGAGCCCCATAATCCTGGCTCCTGCCTTTGGGATGATCGGCTCAGGAATTACGAAGGTTTCACCGTACATATGATTGAATCGTTGGGCGATATCACGAGTTAATTCGACATGCTGTTTCTGGTCATTGCCAACTGGAACTCCGTTTGCATTGTATAACAGAATGTCCGCAGCCATCAACGCAGGAT
>JABGPL010000153.1 GCA_018644935.1 Calditrichota bacterium
GTTCATTTAAATCAGCATAAACCGTCTGAAAAGAAATCATTGGACAGTGTTAAAGATTCAATAATTGAAACTCTGAAGAGAAAAGGTGGAAGAGAGCTGGCGCAAACTGAAGGTAAAAAGGTTTTAACTGATCTTCAGGCTGGTAAAGAAAGGCAGAGGCATAAAGGGATGAGCCGAGGATGTGTCCCTCTCCGAAATCATAGGTTATCAAGGTGACGGCATCATCTCCTGCCATGTCATTGAAGGCTTGTCGATAGATTGTCTTTACATTACTAATCCCATTGATCTGCTGTAGGATGGGTCTGAGGAATGCTCCATAGTTACATGCACCCACAACAATTTCTTCTGGCAGATCATCGTTCTCATCTTCAATTAAACCATGAATGAGTGGATTATACTCACCCTGATATTCGTAGATGTTATGAGTTGAACGTAAAAATCCGGTATCCATATAAAAAACATCTGCTGGAAAAGTGAAAGGAACTATTGCCAAAGTAGTTGGTCCTGACATCAATAAAACCCCACCAGCCTGTATCCACTCATCAATCAATTCCCTGTACCACATATATGTTTGGAAGTATTGCCACCGCTGCTGATCTGTGAAAGCCAGAACATCATAATCGTAGAGATCGATATTTGGAAAATCCGTTGATCCGATAACATTCAAATTCTCTTCGAGTACTCCGGCTTCAATTGCACCCTCAACCATGACCTGACCCCCGCCCAATCCTTCATTATCAGTAAGGACAAGAACCTTCATGTTCACAATATCGCTCTGGTCAGGAGCTGAAACAACATCTATAAAGGTGGTAAACTCGAGAGGTTCATCACCATTATTGGCAACAGTAATCTCTCTTTCTTCAGATATACCCGGCTCAAGATCAAGTTGAATTTCGTTGGGAGCGATTAAAATAATCGCGGGATCTCTTTGTGGTCCTTCTCTATCGTCAATCTGATTATTGTCTGCTGAAGATTTGATGTCCCTCGCTTCCCACAGAAGTTGTTTTACAAGCGATGGCTCGATATTGGTTGAGTCTGCAATTTCCCTGCCGGTTTGAAGTTCGGTTGCGATTAAATTGCTGAATCCCGTCAGCATAAAGCAAAGGGATAGAATTAAGAAACGTAGCGGATTCATTTTTACTCCCTGAATTCTGACTGATGAAAAGCGAAGTTAAGCTTCAATTGCATTTATTGCGGCGTGTTCAAGCACTGGGATAGTCTCACCCTGATTCTCTAATTCCGAAATATCGGAATAATCATATTTAACTTTGAACGGGTCTATCGCAGGTACGGCACCCATGATTTCAAGGTCAAACACACCCTGATATATCATGTTGGCAGCTTTGTTGACAGCACGGATCAGATCATCCAGACTGAAATCGCCGTGGTCATACCACCTGTTAGCTATTGCCATGCACAATCCGTATTCGTAGTGGGACATGTGGACGTACATCCCAAAGATCTTGCCTTTTGGTTCTTTTGCAAGTATTGGATCTGCCAGGATGGATTCAAATGAGGCTGTTGTAAAAGCATCAATAATATCTTGAAATTTCTCGTCTTGTTCGCTGAATAGCGCAAGGTATAGGTTTCTGAAATTCCAGACGAAGATCAACTGGCCGATTGCGATGTTATTAATCACCAAACTAACCTGGTAATCGTGTTGAATGTATTTTCTCATTAGTGCAATAATTCTATTAAACACATCTCGTTTGAGATTGTCCATCGACTGATGATGAGTGTAGATCGGTTTTACCGAAGATTTCAACCGCTGGGCGACTTTAAGGGCTGTGAGATTTTTCAAACCACCTTCTTTAACCAGATCAAAAGCGGCCAGTACAACATCTTCACGTGTAAATTTAACTTTTGGTGCCAATGCAAAAAACCTTAATATTATAGAAAATTATCGTTACCTATCAAAAAGTAATGCTCGTTACCTATCAATGCAAGTTAATTTTTCAATTATTTTATAGATAATGTTTTGCCCTCCAATACTGTTATGCAAAGCCATTGATAATGTGGCGGTTATCGTTATATTATAATCGTAATATAATTTGCTTTATATTAAAAAACCTCATCGGATTCTCCTCTCCATCATTTACTGATGATTGATCACCTTTTAGTCAATTGCAACATTAATGCTAATTGTTTCAGGCTTTCAATTCAGGATATCTATTAGTAAGTTACTTGGAAAAACGTACATTTATTACTAATTTATTAATGCAATAGAGTCAACAATGTACGTCGAATAGATTTTTTTGGTTTTGCCAAGTTTAGATGTTTTGGATTGTATTTTACTACTTTGAAGAGGTTGATCATGAAAAGGTTATTTTTTATCCATGTTTTATTTTTTGTTGTTTTACTCTCACCTCTTGCCACTGCGCAGGAAAACTTCAACATCCAGCCGGTATCCCGTATTTTTAACCATTGGGATCGAGTAAACGATTTCGCAATTCAGGGAGATCTCGTTTATATTGCAGCCGAGACTTCAGGGCTGCAAATTGTCGATATTTCAAATCCCGAAGAACCGCGTCAATTGGGGTATTGGGATGAAAATCCTGCCCAAAGCCGGTATATTTGTGTCGAGGGAAACTACGCATACATCTCTGAGTATTATGATGTATTGTGCATCGATATTAGCGACCCAATGAATCCCCAACCGATTAGTTCCTTCCATTTTGAAGAGATAATTGATGAGATTTATCTCCTGAACGGCAATATTTTTGTTGTTCTAAGAGGAACGAGGGGGGGAAGAAATGAAGACCTTATTCAGGGAGGAATGGCGGTTCTATCTTTTGAAAATCCTGAAGAACCTGTTCTGGTGAATCAGTACCGGTTGCCTGAGGAAATTAATCTCGGAGTGATAGTGAAAAGCTATTTCTCGGGTAATTTGGGATTCATGAATACAACTTCCAATGGTAATTATGATGGGGTAAGGATATTCGACTTATCTGAGGCAGACAATATTCTGGAGGTCGGTGTACTTGAACAATATAGGGGTAGTCCTTATCGTTATGGGGATAATCTGATGTTTCTCTCCAGACAATCGATCAGAATATACGATATTCAAGATCTACCGGAGATAACACTTCTTGGTGAGTATTTCTGGGAGAATAACTCGACATCGGGAATTGCAACGGTTATTGAAGATGTGGCATATGTTTCCAATCATAACCAACTTTTGATTTTAGATATCAGCAATCCTGAAGAAATTGTTGTTAACTTTGAACTAAATTCTATTGGGTTGCAAAGTACAAATCTCCAAGTATTAAATAATTACCTGATAGGATCGGGCATTAGTAGCCTAAAATTGATAGATATCAATGAAATACCGGATTGGGGTAGAAGGAGTGAACCCAACGAAATTCCTGAAGATATGCATAATAAGCAGCTAACAGAAATTGTTATAAACCATAGATCTGCACATTTATTTCATGGGGGGAGGTACTCTTACAGGACTGTTGATGTCCAAAACCCTCAAAATCCGTTTGAGATTGTGTGGGATACTGTGTTTCAGGCTTACAAAGATGACACAATTGCTTTTAAGGGGTATCAACCTCATGATGACCGCATGAATTTTATCCTTAAGTCCTATAATGTTGCAGATCCAGATACAAATGTTGTTTTGGATAGCTTAATGGTTGCTATCGAAGACTGGAGATTTATTGGTGTCAACTCAATTCAAATTGAAGATAACACCGCAATAATCCAATGCATATCCCATCCTCCCAAGCTGTTAATAATTGACATTTCAGATCCCGAGAGCATGAGTTACATATCTGAGCTGTCACATGATTATAACGATCCATATTTCTTCACCAATGGTCGGTTATTCATACCCGGTCGAGGTGGAGAGGTTGACATTTTCAGTTTCGAGGATGCAGACAATCCGCGAGTTGTAAGTAGCATGTATAACTTAGGTTCGGTTTTACAAATAACAGGTAATGATAATAATCTCCTTATTATGGATACCAGATTTCATGGATTATCGATATATGACATCTTCGATATCGAAGACATTAATCTCATCACCGAGTATAGATTTACGCGCGATGGCGAATATGGATACGCAACAGAAAACGCTTATATGACTGGCACGCATCTTTACCTGTCGAGATCTAGTTATGGAATAGATATACTTGACATAGAAGATATTGAAAATCCTGTGCATGTAGGCAGCTATAACACACCCGGGAAAGCAAATTCCTGCATTTTGAGAGATAACCTGCTGTATGTTGCTGATGAAACCAACATGGGTATTTATGATATATCAGAAGCCATGTACGTTGAGCCTGATGCCCGTTTAATCCCTTCTACATTTGGAATGAACGCCTATCCCAATCCGTTCAATTCATCATTTCGCTTGAATTACGATGTTAATGTTCCCGGTCAAGTTGGAGTGAAGATCTATGACCTGCGGGGCAGAGTGTTGTATAATCAAGATCTGTTGCAAGGATTGAATACTTTTTCTATCGACGGCTCGAACTGGGCGACTGGGGCGTATTTTGTGAATATTGAGATTGGTGGAGAAGCTCAGACTCTTCGGGTTAACTGTTTGAAATGATGTAACGTAGGGGCGCATTGCATGCACCCTTGTTTTGTCTCACAGCAGATTGCGCGGATTTCGCAGATTGATAATGAATACCACTAAATGGAAAAGTTACCATGCTAAGGAAAAGAAAGATATTTTGTGTTTTACTTCAGCTATTTATGATCCTGCCCGTTTTGCTTAATGCGCAGGTCCTGCCCTTTCAGACTGTCACGTATGATGACTGCCAATTAGATTTTAGAGTTATAGGTATTTTCACGGAAGATCTTGATGGTGATGATGATTCTGACATGTTAATCTTTCGCGGAGACCATCGTCGTGGTTTTTCGGTAATCCTGAATAACGGCAATAATGATTTTGAATTATCAGATACATATGAACCAAATCGCAATGCTGGTGATTATCAATTGACTGACGTCAATGAGGACGGTTGTCCAGATTTATTCTACTATATTGACAGGCAGGAACTTCTGTATTATCAGCTCAATAATGGTGAGGGTGGGTTTGAACCGGTTGACACCTTGTTACTGGATTCAATGATATATGATTACAACTTCTTTGATGTCACAGGCGATGAGAGAAAGGATCTGTTACTAAGATTTCCCAGATCCGTTCACTACAGAGAAAATCTGGGAGATGGAAACTTTGGAGAAACTCAATATTTCGCGAGTCATTTTCCACAAATTATTTTGGATGTCAATCAAGATGGAGAATTTGATTTCTTGCAACCCAGGGGTGGAGTTTTAAGGTTATTTATGAATCGGGGCAATTTAAATTTTGAATTGGCAGATACCGTTCTTACAGGAATAGGAAATTTTAGTCCAGGACACGAATTAGTCGATATCGATGGTGATAATGATTTGGATATTATTTTTGTAAGTCGTAGCGATACTAATTATTTAATCTGTCTAATAAATGAGGGAGACGGAAGCTTCGGGTTGTCCTGTCAAAACGAGTTAAAGCATTCTACTCGAAGGATGTTCCTTACAAATATCAATAACGATGAGCACTCGGATATAGCAGTAGAACACCGTCGCGGTATCAGCACTTTTACAGGCAACGGAGACGGAACATTTGATTTTCAGCGTGAAATATACACCTCCGACTGGGAAACTTCAACCGTCCTGGATTTGGATAGCAATGGATTTGGTGACATCATCACACCATTTTATTATACCGATAGTATTACGATGCTTTTGAACAATGGCAACGGATTCTACAATGGTGAATATTTTGAGATATATCCTGAACTACTTAGTGCCTCAACATATCAGCATTTTATTGATTTCGATTCAGATGGAGATCCGGATATCGTTCAAGCATCCAGAACCGCGGATGGTGAAATTCTTGAATATCGGTGGTCCTCACAATTGGCATTAAATGACGGTCACGGAAATTATGAAATTGTTGATAGTTTGCTTTCATTCGAATCAGAAGGATCGAGTCATTTGAGCAGTTACTCGTCAATACTCGTCGATTTCACAGGCGATCAACGTGCGGATTGGGTAATCAGAGATGTTGAATCTCCCAACATATTACGGCTTTACGAAAGCAACGAACATTTTCAATTTGAAGAGATCGGTTCTATCGATGTGGCGGGAGAACAGAGAATTGAACGCATCTCCATTGTAGATTTTGATAATGATGGAGATCAGGATCTCATTGCTGGAGTTGGAGGGGCAAAGATAAAGTTGTGGCATAATTATAACAACGGTGAATTTGTGTTGACAGATTCAATAGCTGCTGGAGGCCAAAATTACGCATACCACTTTACCGACATAAATAACGACGGATCCTTGGATTTTATCTCTGCAAGAGATTGCACAGAAGTTTTTGGAATTCTTAACGATGGGAATGGTTTCTTCGGTGAAAATTCTTTCAGGCTCACGTTAGAAAATGGTATCAGTTCTTACGGGATTTCGTCGGGAAATTTGAATTTTGATAATTTGACTGATCTGATTATTACAGGCAAACGCTACAATAATGTCCACATTTTCATTCAGACTGAAGATGCAGAATTTGTATTGTTTCATACTTTACCAGCTACAGGGATACCCCACGTCTGCGATGTCGACCAGGACGGAGACTCAGACATAATTTTATCCTCAAATCTCACAACTGTACTCTTAAACGATGGTAATGCAAACTTTCAAATCGAAAACACATATGCCTTCGGGCATTCCAATCTGCTTTCAATTGCTGATTACAACGGAGACGGAGAACTCGATCTTGTAAAGGCGGGTGATGGTGGAATTTATTATACTTATCCACCCAGAGAGTGGAATCAGGTACAGAGACGAAATGCATTACCCTCAGATTTTGAAATACTATTTGCCTATCCCAATCCGTTCAATTCTTCCTTTCACTTGAATTATAAGTTAAACACTCCCGGACAAGTTGGGGTGAAGGTCTTTGATTTGAGAGGTAGGGTGTTGTATAATCATGACAAGTTACCCTTAATACAGGGGTCAAACACGATTTCTATTGATGGGTCGAACTGGGCGACTGGGGCTTATTTTGTGAATGTTGAAGTTGGTGGGGAAGTTCGGACAGTTCGGGTTAATTGTTTGAAGTGATTATACTTGTGATGTTAAGGTAGGGGCACATCGCATATGCCCAAGTTCGATAATTGACAATGTTCCGATCTGTAAATGGTGAATGTTTCATTTCGGAAAAGGGCACATCAGAGGTGCCCCTACGCATTGTGTATTCTCTAACTTGGTATTATAAGCCATAATAACACCATTTTCGTGAAAAATCTGAAAAAGGATGATTGAAGCTTGATTAGTCCTTATCTTTTTATTGATAGATAATATCGCATTCCTACACCCCCGATAGATTGGGGTTAGTATTTTTGACTGTAATATAAAGTAAAAAAGTATTTGTTCGATAAATTGATGTTTAGAAACCCGGGTAGTTAGTTATCAATTCTTTCACAACAACCCGTAGACTTGTTGTGATCAGGTTTGAAGAAGGGAACGGAATATATGTTTTGCGGAGGTAACATGCGTGGTTTATTCTATTTTATTCGGTTTGCATCTTTACTGATGCTGGTCTTAATTTTTACACTGAAATCACCCGTTGCTGTTGCATCATCTGACAACAGTGGAAAATCGACGGTTAATCTTGATCTTATCTCATCGACCTCAACTGAGGTTCAGCTCAAATTTGAGCTGAATGAATTCCTCGCTCAAAAAGTTTTTAAAGGCG
>JABGPL010000154.1 GCA_018644935.1 Calditrichota bacterium
CCATTATTTAATGATCCTGCACATTTCGATTATCATATTTCAGCTCTAAGCCCATGTATTCAAACAGGAATAAACGTTGGATCTCCAGCAGACGATTTGGATGGCAATGCTCGTCCGACACCTGCACTTTCTATGCCCGATGTTGGAGCATTAGAGATGAACGTCTCTGAAAGCGATGAGTTTGATGAGGACAATTGGGGCGCATACATTGACACAGTATTCTACGAAATCTCGGATGGCAACAGAGTGTTATACGCCAAATTCCGCCATGAATTCTTTGAGAGCGATATCGTCAGCGACACGATTATCATTGATTCCAGGTCTGAAATTGAAGAATTTACCTACTCATCGGAATCAGAACCACCATTTGCAGTCGGTGACCGGATCTATTTCGAGCTAAATATGCTTGAAGACCTTTTAGGATTCGAAACAGGAGGAAGGGCTGTTGTCACCATACAAGGCATCGAGAATGAGATAATTCTCGATGATATGCATGACGGTAGCTATAGTGCCGTCTACGAAATTCCAGCAGAGACTGCAACATATCAAGGGGTAGTGTCGTTATCGTTCACTGATAGGGCAGGAAATGTAGTAGAAACGATGCTTGAAGAGCATCTTGATGTTTACTTCCCCGGATTCGAGAACGAGTTTCCATTTGGTAACGATACAATTACTATGGTCTACATTCCACCAGGTCAGTTTCGTATGGGAGCTCAGGGGGAACCTAGAAACAGAGAAGAGGGTGCCCAGGATAATGAATTCCCGGGGCATCAGGTCACAATCATCAATGGATTCTGGATGAGCAAATATGAGGTCACACAAGGTCAGTGGCAAATGGTATTGGGCAATAATCCTGCGGAAGAATTTGGTGTTGGTGGGAATTACCCAATCTATAATGTATCCTGGAATGATATTCAGAATTTTGAATCAAGATTAGATAACACCTATCGTTTACCATCCGAATCCGAATGGGAATATGCATGTCGAGCCGGTTCCTTAACAAGGTTTTACTGGGGAGATGATCCGGACGAAGAATTGCTTAACGATTACTCAATAAACCAAAGCAATGACAATTCATCCTCCGAGCCCGTTGGCACAAAACTGCCTAATGCCTGGGGTCTTTATGATATGATAGGTAATGTCATTGAGTATTGTGAAGACAACTGGCATGACAATTATGATAGTGCCCCTGAGGATGGAACCCCGTGGATTGGAGGTCAATTTGGCGATAGACGTGTCACCCGCGGTGGTTCATGGGGCACATGGCCTGCGGCCTGTAGGACTGCAGCGCGCAACTGGTTGACCGATGATGTTCCAGCAAGATACAATGGTTTCAGAGTTGTGCGGGATTTACAGGACTAATCCACCGTTTACACAGATTTTGGATAACCTTCAGTATGGCTATTTTCCTACAATGCAGATAAAAAGCTATACTATCTGTGTAATCTGAGGATATAAACCTTTTGTTTTTATTACTGATAGTTGACTTTTTCAGTAACATATATTATACTTCATAAACAACTAAAATTATCCCCCGCAACAATTATTCGTTTCATTAATCTTACCATATGCCGAATTGAATGGCATATATCCGTAGTTAGCTTTTAATTAAATCAATTCTACTGAGGTGTGGTATGCGTTCCTTAACAATAATCCTTTCAGTATTTATCCTCTTAAGCTTTACTCTGCCTGCTTTAAGTGCAGAAAAAGAGCTCAGCAATTTCGATAAAAGCCAACGTGGTCACGATGGTAACAACGATGACCCTTCCCGTGATTTAGGACCAGACTGGATCGTCTATGACGACGACGAAGGCGGTGGGCTTATCGTCGGACCAACATATTGGTCCAAAGTAACCTTCACTCCGGAAGAACCATTTCAACTGCAGGGCTTCAGTTTTACTCCATTAAATCAGGGTCCCAATGAGGTAGATGCATGCAGAGTCAGAATATACTCAGAAGATGCTGAACATAATCTTGTCGAGTTGTTGTTTGAAGTTATATTCGCGCAAGTTCCTCCTTTCGGACAGAATGCTGAACTGATATTTGAATTCGATGAAGATGAATTTATTGATTTTGAGGCTGGTGAAAATTTCACAATTATGTATGAATCACCTGGCGGCAACGCAAATAATGATGAAGGAAATAATGGTTGGTGGAACCTGTATGATGGTGCTAATAATGCTGACCGCAGTTTTTATTGCGTGATTGAAGCATTCGGAGACGACCCCCTGGAGGTGCATGATGATTGGGAAGCATTGAATGGTGACCTCTTGCTCCGTGCCAACGGCGAATTTAATCCGCCTCGCGATCTGAATGTTGCATTTCGTGCGGGTTGGAATATGATTTCCATTAATGTGTTCCCACCTGAAGAAATGTGGGCTGAAGATGAGGAACGTGGTCCGGACATCATTCTGATGACAGAGCAACTAGTTAGGGAAAACGGGCAGCGCAATCTAGAGATTGTAAAGGACGACAGGGGAAGATTTTACATCCCTGAATGGGGTTTTTGTAATATCCCATACTGGAACCTGACAAGAGGTTACATGTTAAAGGTTGACGAAGCAGCTGAAACGGTCTGGTCTGGTATTCCAATCCCATTTGATATGGATATACCGATGGAGGAAGGCTGGCATACAATCTCCTATCTCCCTACATACGAGTTAAATGCAAGCGCACCTGACTTCTATGTGCTTTCCCCAATTATCGAGGATGTCTTCATTGCCTGTGATTGGGCGGGAAGATTCATGGCTCCGGAATTCAATTTTTCGAACATGATCCCCTGGACAGAAGGTCAGGGCTACCAGATAAAGGTTAATAATGATGTCGTTTTGAATTATCCAATTGAGCGAGAAGAAGAGTTTGCCCAACGAGGAAACCAACAAAACCAACACTGGAATATCGCCCCAACAGGTGAAAACATGAACCTGCTCATTACTTCGGTGAACGGGATCGAAGTCAAATCAGGAGACCAGATTGGAGCTTTTGACTCCAGTGGCAACATGGTCGGAGTTGGGAATGTCGAATCTGATGGCAGGTGCGGTCTTGCGGTGTGGGGAGATGACGGGATGACTGAACTCAGGAATGGACTTTTTGAAAGTGAGTCATTCTCTCTCAAGCTGTGGAGTTCTGAATACAAGACCGAAACGGATATTGAAGTTGCCACCATTTTAGAAGGACTAGGCCTCATTTATGAAACGAATGAGTTTGGTGTATTGTCCACCAAAGGAGAACCACCAATTCCGAATCAATACTCTCTTTCACATAGCTACCCAAATCCATTTAACAGCACCACAAAACTATCATTCGCGGTTCCTACCTACGGTCAGATTTCTATCACCGTCTCGGACATTACTGGCAGACATATCCAGACTCTGATTAACAGGGAAATCAATGCCGGAAATCACATCACCACATGGAACGCAGAATCAAATTCAACAGGTGTTTATGTGGTAAGAATGGAGGCGCAGGGGTTTGAGGCAGTGCGGAAAATACTGTTGGTGAAGTAAGAGGTTGAATCTCTCAGTTATCTCGTTCCCATGCTCCGCATGGGAACGTATGTTCGGAATTAAACTTACCTCAGAGTTAACATCAGAAAACGTAGAGGTTTTTCATGTTATTATCAACCACTAATTCTATAGAACGGCTATCTGTATTATTCGGATTTATGTTACTGATTATCCTAACTTCCGCAGAGATCCTCTGCGCTCAAACTGAAGTTGCAGGTGAAGTATCCGGAGTCTGGGATATCGAAGGCAGTCCATATATAGCTGTGGATGAAGTTTCTGTTCCAACTGGTGAACAACTTACAATAGAACCTGGTGTGGAAGTACGTTTTCAGGAGCAATTACCATTTTTAGTTAATGGAATCCTCCGAGCTATTGGAACAGAGGAGGATTCTGTATGGTTTATCTCTGATGATCCTGATAATGATGTTAGATGGGGAGGAATCCACTTTGTCGAAGCTGAAGACGGTTGCGAAATTGCATTCTCTCATATATCCGGCATTGGTTGGGAGGATGCACCTCGAGATATTAACGGTATTCTTATCGAGCGCAGTTCAACAGTCATTCGAAACTGCCTGATAACAGATTGCTTTGATTTCCACTTTGATAACCGTTTGGCCAGGGCTTGTCTTTGGATTGCAGAAGCGAATGGTGTTATAATTGAAGAAAACTCCATAGTGGGTAATACTGGCTCAGCCATCGGCCTTTTTCGAGGGAGGGGAATCACTCGAATTACCGGGAATATAATTCGCGGAAATAATGGAAATGGTATATCCTGCTTTCAAGGTGATATAGCCTATATTCAAAGCAACCAGATCCTGGATAACAGCCTTCATGGTTTGAAAATTCAAAATGATTTTTCAAATGTTGAAAACAATACTATATCTGGTAATGAATATGATGGGATAAGTTCACGCTGCAATGTAGTTGTTATCAAAGGTAATGTTATTACTAACAATTCAATTCGAGATGGTTTCGGACTGGACCTGCACACACATTTTGGAAGATCGATTGTTGTAGGGAATATCATTGCATACAATTCCTCAGATGGTGGAGTTGCCTTAGACAGGGGTCATAAAACTCACTTTTACAATAATGTTGTCTACAGAAACAGTCGATATGGAATCTATGGGCGTCAATTTGCAAATGATAAAAACATTCAGAATTGCATTTTATGGGGACATTTTATAGATGACATATCCAATGGAATTCACAATATTCACTATTGCGCAGTAGGATCTAGATTTGGAGAGGAGGGAATGGTAAATGAGGTTCCCCGTTTCATTGATCCTGAAAATGGTGACTTCCGTCTTGTTGAAGACTCACCCCTCTTCGATGCTGGCAATCCACACCCATTATACAATGATGCTGATGGTAGCCGCGCTGACCTTGGTGCTTATGGTGGAAACAATTTGGTGTTTGGTTTCGGAGAATCGATCGAGTACAGTGAAATCGGTTATTATTGTCTCAATGAAGAATATATTACTCTATGTAATTTTAATGAGAATGCGGTCATCTTGAGAGAAATAATCCTCACCGGCGATGAGAATTTTACTTTTGATTTAGAGGTGCCACTCCAGATACCAACTCATGAATGGTTCAACTTACCTGTAACTTTCAGACCTATGGAGGCTGGAGAATATAATGCAACCCTATCACTCATTTTCGACGATTATAATCCGGTCGATCGGGTCGAAACATCTTTAAACGCCACAGCTCTTGATGGTGCATTTGGAGATGCTTCAGGAGTGTGGACAAGGGAAATGTCACCTATTCATGTTATTGGAGATGTGATCATCCCCAGTTGGGATACCCTGTACATTGATCCTGGAGTAGAATTACTTCTGGATCCGGAGGTACGAATTTACAATCTTGATAATCGTGGTAGATTATTCGCTATTGGGACCCCTGAAGACTCAATTATATTTACATTGGCACTGGAAGAGCCAGAACCCGGAGATTGGAGTGCGATAAGAGTCAAGGGTGAAATGGCATACTGTATCGCTGAATATGGAGTGGGTATTACACTTTCTCATGATAGTCGAATTGATAATTCAACCATCAGGAATTTTTATGGTATTAGTATAGAGGAGTCGGGAATTCTTTCAAATAGCACGATAACAAACTGCGGTACGGCAATTAGTCGATCAAGTCGAGGTTATGCCTATCACAACTTGATTGCCTTTAACGAAACCGTTAACGTCGGTGAGGAAATTTGGGAAGAAATGGCTGACATCCTGACATGTGAAGGAAATATCTTTTATCAGAATGAGGTTATAAACACTTTGAATCGTCCACATCCTGCTTTTCGAAATAATTGCATCTTTGCGTCAGAGGTTGCGGGTAGTCCACTTATTGGAGGCCTTAACCATGAGAATGGCAACGGAATCGCCTGCGATGAGAATTTCAATATTGCTCTGAATCCGCAGTTCGTGAACACAGAGGAATCCGATTTCCATCTCCTTGAAGATTCCCCTTGCATTGATGCTGGTAATCCATATTGGCAGCGAGATACAGACGGTTCATGGGTGGATATGGGTCCATTTCCTTTTAATAACGATGATGAGTTACCGCAAATTATCATCGAGCCTGATTTGATTGAGGTGGAAGAACCTTCTGAAAATGTCATTAATCTGACCAACGATGGGGAGGGACGTCTCTGGTGGAGGATATTCCTTGATGCTGAATGGGCTTCCTGCGAACCGATGAATGGCGTTCTCAGCCAGGAAGAGGATTTGGATTTAATCTTGACAATAGAGGATATGGAATTTGAACCGGGCATCTATGAAACTCACCTAAACGTCGACTCAAATGATCCTGAAAATCCAATGTATAGCATACCCATATCAATGCGAATCGGAGGTGAGAACATCAGGGCGCTTGATGTATCATTCTCAGAGGGATGGAGCTTAATATCTGTTAATATCAATCCGCTCAACTGCTACCTTGAAGGTGAGGCGCGTGGACCGCATATAATCAGAATGTTTGAAACTGTCATTGACGACATAATCATGGTAAAGGATGAACGGGGAGGTTTTTACGCTCCCGAGTTTGAATTCAACAACATTCCATATTGGAATTTAGCAGAAGGTTATCTGGTTAAAACTAGCAGCAACATCGAGACGTCCTGGTCGGGTGAAATAATCCTTTCCTATGCTGATGTTCCATTGGAGGAGGGTTGGAACTTTGTCGCCTATTTCCCGACTTTCGAACTTGATGCAAGTGCCCCTGATTTCCTCGTTCTCTCGCCGATCATAGATAACGTAATCATCGCAAAAGATGAAAATGGATTGTTTCTTTCTCCGGAATTTAACTTCTCGAATATGCCTTCCTGGCGTGAGTCAAAGGGATATCAAGTCCAGGTTGATGAGGACGTGGTGTTGAATTATCCTGAGGGCAGGGAAGAAGACGTCGTTGCGAGAGGCGAAGCTGTGAAACAAGATCAAAGATTACCTCACTTCGCTCGCAATTACTCTACGAGTGAGAATATGAGCGTTCTAGTCGTGTCAGTATCTGGAATCGAAGTTGAATTGGGTGACCGGATCGCTGCATTTGATCTCGATGGAAATCTGGTTGGAACAGGCAATACTGATGCAGATGGACGTTGCGGAATAGCGGTTTGGGGTAATGATAAGACAACGGATATGAAGGACGGATTGAGAACAGGCGAAGCATTTGAACTGCGGGTGTGGTCATCGAAATCGAATATCGAGAGTTTATTATCAATAGAGTCCGTTTGCAATGGACAACTGCTGTTATATGAACCTAACGGATTTTCGGCAATATCTGTTCAATCAGCACCTCTGCTCCCAAATGAGTTTTCGCTCGCAACAGCCTTCCCAAACCCATTTAACGGTACAACTAAATTATCTTTTAACGTTCCACACACAAGTCAGATATTAATCATCATATCGGACATTGCTGGAAGACATGTTAAGACTTTGATTAACAGTGAAAAGGAAGCAGGTAGTCATACTATAACCTGGAACGCTGAATCATACCCAACAGGAGTTTACATCGTGAAGATGGAGGCACTTGGATTTAAGGCTACAGGAAAATTGTTGCTGGTAAAGTAGTGTACAACTCGTTCCCACGCTCTGCGTGGGAGCGAGATAGTTTTCAACCGCACCTGTTTCAGGTCGTAGCCAGGAAC
>JABGPL010000155.1 GCA_018644935.1 Calditrichota bacterium
CGAACTGTTAGAGCGTAAGAATAATCCCGACCTCGTTGATATGGATGAGGTTTTTTCCAATTGAGCTGGAAAATTGCTGTTGATCTCAGGGTTACAACTCTGTTTAGAAGTAAATTCGCGTAGGGGCTGGTTTATCAAGCCCTTTAAGTTCATTAAGATAAGAGATTGAAGGGAGTTTTCCGTTTGCGAATCGGTGTTGGGCGTGTCTTCTATACTCTGGATTATTCACACGAGACGATAACGATCTGGACTGTCAAACATCGGAAAGACGTTTATAGGCCGTAACTTTATCCACATACTTACTTTTCACATCCACGAAACAGTAACTTTCCTCACGCACGGAGGCGTGTGCTACCGCACCAAAACTAACTTCTGCCTCTTCACAACCGACTCAAATCCCATCTCCAAAATGTACACCCCAGTCGGATAATCCGATAAATCAAACACATCACTGAATCGTCCTGCCTGCGAAATTGATAATACTTCATGGCTGATATTTCTGCCTTGAAGGTCGTAGAGGTTTATGCTCAGGTTGCCGAGGTGGGGGATGGAATAGGTAATGGTTGTGGTGGAATTGAAGGGATTTGGGTAAATCTTGAACATTTCCCAATCATTTGATAGTTCTCTGTAATACGGTCGATCAACAGAGAGATTATCAAATGAAAAAAACCTTAGACTGCTGAACTGACTTGCACAAGCAAGCTGATCATTATCAAATACATAAAAATCTCCACCTAAAGGATGTTCATCCACAAACGTTGGACGACCATTCTCATCAAGCCTATATAATTTGGTACCAAAGGCTTCCACAGCGAAAAGAGAATCATTCGCACTGAGGGTATTCTTCTCCTGAAAATCCTCATAATAGCCAGAAACAAATGGGTGTTCAATATCAGAAACATTAATGACAACAAGATCATCTGAACTCAAAGTGCATACTACATAAGATTCGGTCATTATCGACACTGCACCAAGTCTACCCGACCAACCGCCAAGTCTTACCTCCGATAATTTTACAGGATTTTCCGGATCTTCAATTGATACAAATTCATAATGAGAACTATCAATACTGCGACTATGCAGATACAAAAGAGGAAATGAAGTTTCAAAACTGGTTGCTAATGTGTAATCTGTAAAATCAGCTCCGTAGGTCGACAGTAGTCTCGGTTCAATAGGATTATCCAAATTATAAATTTGGACTAATCCACGTGAATTATGATCGGAATTTTTGGTTGTTATCAGATTACCGTCATATGTAAAAATGGAGTTGAAATTATCCTCAATTTCCGTTTGATAATGCATGTTTTCAGGTTCACTACAGTCGACAATTCTTAGCACACCATTATATAGACAATACAAATGACTGTTATGAAAATCCATATCACCTAAAAAATAACGTTCTTCAACTTGAATGGAGTCGACGATCTCAGTTTGATCAGGTGCCGTTTGGTGAATAGCATATATAGTACCATAACTTGATACGTACCAGAAATCACCATCCTTTGCCATTCTATTTGGTTGGCGTGATGTCCTGTGAACTCCGATTAGCTCGAAGTCGTTATCTAGTGGATTACTCCAAAGTTCGATCTTGTTACTAGATGTAATAACAAGATTTTCAATCTGAGCAGCACAATCGAAAATAGCCCTATCCAACCAATTCCTGAGAAATCGTGGGTGTGCTGGGTCTTCCAGAGAGTAAAGTTTCATGTATTGCCTTCCGATTTCCTCGTCTCTAAATTCTATCCACAACTGATTTCCAACTATATGGCTTTCACCCTCTTCCATAACACCAATAGCCACTATTTCAGGCTCTTCCGGATTATCCAGGCAAATGATGTTGGTTGGTCTGCCTCCACCCATTAAGTACAAGTAGTTGTCATACTGCTGTAGAGACATATCGTAGGATTCCGTATGCAGTCTGTTAATGAGTTGTGGTTCCGCTGGATTTTCCAGAGTGAATGTATATAGGCTTAAACTATGTCTATTAAATACATACAAGTAATCACTAAATATAGCAATGTTCTGAACTTGGCCAATTTCACCTGACATTTCGTGGACTAAACGTGGATGTTCTGGGTCCTGAATAGAAAAGATTAATAATCCGGGATAGCCTGATACATATACATGATTTCTATAAATGTGAAGTTTTTCAAGTAGGAAGCCGGTTCCCCGTCTATTTTTGTGGTATTCCCCAGCAACTCTCGGTTGTCTTGGGTCACTGATATCAATAGTGTAAAGATCCCAGTAGGTTCCTAAAACAAGTATATTTTCATTTTGTGCAATTAACCATACATCTCCAGGCAGCTCAATTTCATAAATTAGTTGGGGTAAAGCTGGGTTTTCAATGTCAAAAACTTCTAATCCTCTTATAGATGTAGCATACACGTACTCATCGAAGACAAATTGCTTTTGAAATCCGGTCTTAAGTTCTTCATGAACCAGATCAAGACCGTACAGGTTTACTCCGAGGCAGAATAAAAGTAAAGATAATAAGTGCTTTCTCATTTTTCTTCAACTCCTTGAAACAGGGTATAGCAAATGCGGATTCTATCATACTAATCAAAATAATCTTACTTCAAATGCATAACTTTGTTAAAGATAGTGAGGGATTTGTACTATTGCAATTGTGATGGGTAAAAATTCCTGTGGCCCGGTCAGCCGTTGATTGCCTGTGAATGTTCAAACATGAAGACATTAGTAAACTAAGGATATTCCAAAATTTCGAACTGACCAAGGTGTTAGGGTGCATCGCTCACGGGCAGCGAATATTTCCAGCATTCTCGAGCTTGGGGGAGATTTGGTAGTTTTTAAGATTTCGTTTTGGGCACGGCTGACCGTGCCACAGATTAATTGGAACTATCTATACTAATCCTACTCAACCGTTGTAAATGTCCACTGATTTCCGCGCGTTTCGTTTCCGGTCGGGTCTTTGGCGATTATTTGCCAGACGTATGTTGTACTTCTCGCATAAAGATTAAAGAATGAAATGGTGCTTTCTGATTGATTAACACTGACCAACCTGAAATCAGAGCTCCCGACTTCACCGAAATATACATCATACTGCAAAGAGTCACCATCAGGATCGCTACCTCCCCAGTTCAAGGATGCATTCAACGGAATGTGTTCGGACATATCCGGTGGATTTGGATTGCCCGGAGGATCGGGATGTGAATTTCCACCTTGAGACCAGGTTTTGAATGTCCATTCGGGACCGGATGTTGTGAGTCCCTTGGAATCATTCGCTATTACTTTCCAGTAATAAGTTACATTACGGTGTACTTCACCGAGATAAATAGAACCAACGGACATGTTATATCGATATATCGGAGGATTGGGTGTGGAACCGAAATAAAGATCATAACTCAGTGGGTCACCATCCTGATCAATGCAAATCCATGATAAAGTGACAAAGTTGGTCACATTAGTGGATCTGTTAGCCGGATAAGGGCTGTAGGGCTGTCCCGGTGGGTTGTTGTTTGAACCGCCGCCCCCACCTCCGCTTCCATCACCTGTAGTGAATGACCAGATATCCCCGCTAACTTCATGACCTTTTCCGTCCTTCGCTACAACTTGCCAGTAATAAGTGGTATTGAAGGTGATTTCCCCGAGATCTTCTGAGGATTCTGTCATGTTAAATCGATACTGTTGCGGAGTTGGAGATGAACCGTAGTACAGATCAAAAAGGAGTGGATCGCCGTCCGGATCAGTGCAGACCCAGCTCAAGGTTACTGTGTTATCGATCCCCTGATCACCATTGGTTGGAGAAACGGCGACAGGTGTTACAGGAGGTTGATTTCCTTCTCCCCCTCCAGGTATTCCATAAACATCAACAATAGCAGTTCTCTGGGTTTCATGGACACTATCCGAGACGGTTACGGTTAATTCGTACGTTCCATTCTGTTCAGGTGCAATCCAGAGTACTTCACTGCCCCATATCCCATTTGGAAATGTACCGACGGGCGCAGACCATCTGTAGCCGAGTTCATCATAATCTCGATCATAAGCCACACAAATCATGGATGTCGTATCGCTTGGGGCAATCGTAGGTGGAGTGGCATAAGCTTCATCTATCACCGGAGCATACTCACCACCAGCCACCGGATCTTCACCAAACTGATCCAAACATCCGGATAAAACAAACACAAATATGATTGAAACTGCGCTTAGAAGTAGTTTTTTTCTTGCCTGCATCATACACCTTTCACATGAAAAATTTCTGTCGTTGGAATGAACAAAGTGACGAAACAATCTATTTGAATATGTGATAAACAAGAGATTGTTTCACTTCGTTCGCAATGACAATACTTTCAAGAAACCCTATACCCTCTCAAATGACAGGATACGTAAATTTCAAACTCAAAGCAAGTCATGAAAAAGCACCGAATGCAAAACATCCGGTGCTTTTTCTAATTCTTGTTTGTTGCTGTTAAACTCGGCTTCAAATCTACCGTAAGTATAACACTTTCTGCATCACAACCGCCTTTTCAGACTGACAGCGAACGAAGTAAACACCATTTGACAATCCAGCATTATCCGCATTGATCGTAATCTGGTGGTTACCAGCACTCATGAAACCATTGGCAAGCTCGATTACATCTCTGCCTGCCAGATCCGACAGGGTGATATGAACGGTTGTTGCAACGTCAATTGTAACATCTAGTGTCGCCTGACTGTTGAATGGGTTCGGGTAGATTGGTTGAAGATTGAAACCTGTGACTGACGTTTGGGGTTGAAGTGGTGCACTATTGGGATTCTCAACCCAATCGCAGATTCTTCCCATAAACTGGTTCAAATCATCTGAACCGCCAACACCCGAAATTGCTTCAATCGGGAATGATAGGGTCAGTGCGGTATATCTATCCGTAACATTAACCACTCCACCGATCCCGACAACATCATCTCCATCCACAAAGGAGAATACAACCGAAGCTCCCTCTTGAGGAACTAAACCAGAAATTGTGCCAAATTCGTCAATTTCACCAAGTCGAACTACAGATCCTTCAAATGCCCGTTCACCAGCGTTTCCGTGTAATTCATATTCACTGAAATCCTCATCGTTTGACAGAACGGAAAGGTAACGCTGATACAACAAACCATCACCATTTGTTTCACCAAGGTTCGGACAAGCGATAATTACTGTTCCACCCCCATCCATATACTCCATCAAGGCATCTTCCTCTTCGATGCTGATGATGTCTTCGGAGTTATTGTAACTATGCCAGAGAACTGCTTGATAACCGGAAAGATCGTCGAATGATACTGGACCACTGTCGGCACGCACCCACCTTGATGCGACCGGGAGAACGCCCTGTTCAAATGCATTGAAAACAACCTCACCTGCTTCTTGGTTTTGAGTAGCGTCAACTATCAGCATGGTCGGAACATCCCTGCCAAGGTCGAGAACTTCCGCTTGTAAAACTGTTCGTTCCTGTTCTTCATCAGTCATCTGCACCCAGGCGACGAGCTTCAGGTTGTCGATGGTATTTTCCCGCCATCCAACATCGAGTGATGTTTCAAAACTAAAGCTTGCGCTCTGTCCTTCGGGAATTCTGAAATCAGTTCCGTGTTGGTCGGGGATCATATCCAGATGGTTTCCCCAGAAGTCAATCTGACGGCTGGGTTGTCCGGGCAAACGGACATATTTCTCTGCCAAAGAAACGAAAAGTCGCAAGTTGGAAAGATTTTCTTCAGAAAAAACGGTAATTGTAGAGTTGAGCATATCGCCTTCGACAGTTGCCTCAATCCCAATTTGAATAGGGGTTTGAGTTTCTAATCTTTCTCCAATATACTCTCGAACTTCCCCGGTAAAGCTTTCAGGTGTGTCACCACCGTGAACTCTACCTCCAATTCTATGTCCATCGAAGTGATAAGAAGGCACACCCATAAACTGGTCGCGAGCGTAAAATGCTTCTATTCGAGTAATCACGTCGTCGTAACCAGGAAGGTGACGCTGGTAGTTATTGACATACCAAAGATCGTTGGCTGAGGGCCACCAGGTGTGGAATGTGACCTGAATCCAGTCCTCCTGATCAAATTCGTTAAATGTACGCTCAGCAATAGGAATCCACTGTCCGGTGACGGGACATCCCGTGTTTGTATATACTTCGATCAGAACTTTTCGTTCGAAACCAATAGCGGTTGTGGATAGAGCACCTAACAAAAGTAGCGCGACAACCATCAGACTCAACCATTTGGTATTAATTTCACAAAAACGCAGCTTTAAAACCATTGAATTTCTCCTGAGTAACAAACATGTCATCTGTACGAATCTTCGATCCTGATAGATTACAGCAATTTAAAGGTGATTTTACTTATTGTCAAGTGACGCTTCCTGAATCTATCTACGCTCGAAAAACCAATACCGAACTTGTTTTTGCAAAACGACATCACCTTGTGTTATTTTAGGTTCCTTCCTCGCCTTTGAGCTCATTCCATTTCTCAACTGCTCTGCGGAGGTGCGGAATCGTAATCGAACCGCCAACCACTAGTCCGATAGAGAGTGCTTCCTCAAGCTGCCCGTCGGTAATTCCTGCATCACGGCATTGCAGAATATGATAAGCCACACAATCGTCGCAGCGGAGAACCAGAGAAGCGACCAAACCAATCAGCTCCTTTGTAGCTCCTGTGAGAGCCCCTTCCTGATAAACCTGATTATCGAGGTTGTAAAAACGCTTTATAGACTTACCGCCAAAGTCGAGAACAAGGTCGTTTAGCTTCTCGCGGTCTTTTTGGAATTCTTCTATTGTTGTCATTTTTCATTATCTCCCTACAGGAATGTATGGCCCTGGTTACTTGTTGCCTGGGATTCAACCTTAACTCAAAGGATTTATAAAAGTAACCATTTGTCAATGTATTCAAATGAGGTTGCTTTTAAAGAAACTTGGGCAACAAGTAGCCCAAGCCACACCACAAGAATCTGTTGAGATTAGCCGCAAATAAAAACCCCACGTCAAAACGTGGGGCCTTTAATAATATAGAGTACTAACAAGTACTACTTTACCAAGCTCAATGTTTGGGTCATGCTTTGGGTCGGTGTATCGACTCTGACAATATATGTTCCAACGCTTAGGTTGGAGCCATTGAGAGAGAAACGATTCTGACCGGCAGACAGAACACCCTGATGAATTGTCTGGACTTGTTGTCCGGACAGATCATACAGTACAGCGTTAACAGTTGCAGTTTCCCGTAAGTTGAGGGAAATTGTTGCTGTTGAGTTAAACGGGTTCGGGTATGCTTCAATTAGTGAAATTGACTCAGGCATTTCATTACCGGGCCCATTAACACCTAATTGACGACCAGCCATGAGTTGGAAGTTAACGAGGACCATGTCACCATTTTCGAGATTAATAATCTCTTCAGCTGTTGAATAGCCTTCGAATTCTACGACAACGCGATAGTATCCATCATGAACATCGGCGAATTCATAACCGCCATCTTCGTTCGATGATGTTTTACCACCACAGTCACCGCCGCAACCGCCACGACCACCGCCGCAACCGCCGCCTTCGCC
>JABGPL010000156.1 GCA_018644935.1 Calditrichota bacterium
ATGCGACGAACGGTATACATTGTTAGTTGCAGGTCCCGGAAATGTTGAACAAAATAGCCAAACAGTCTTCGATTTCGGATTGACAACCGCTTTCCCAAATCCCTTCAATTCAACAACTACAATCGTTTATTCTCTGCCTCACCTGAGCGACGTAACTCTGCAAGTCTATAACCTGGCAGGGCAGAAAGTTACAACGTTATTTGAAGGAAAAAGACAGACCGGAGTATATAATACAAATATGACAGCATACAATCTGCCCACAGGAATATACATCTTGAAAATGGAAGCATCAGGGCAGGTGTTTACGCAGAAGGTGATGTTGATTAAATAGTACGACAACAGGTAACATAGTCCAAACAGGTAGAGGAGTAAATTGCTTTCAGGAAAACATCTATTAATCGCACTGTGCTTTTTCATTCTGATTCTTAACTCCAGTGCTGATGCTGTACCTGCATTGAACGGAGGACCGGAACCAGAGTATCCACCCGGCACAAATACTCCGAGTCAACAAGCATTGAATCGTGACGATGCAGACCTCCAGGGGGAATGGAACTGCCTGGTGATTCTAATCGATTTCGAGGATTATCCCTGGGATAATCAGGATGATGAGCTATTTGAAAACGATGGCAATCCTTTCACAGAGGAACATTTCGAAGCGATGCTCTTCTCTGACCTTGAATTCGCTCATCCCGGTTCAGAGAGCCAATATACAGGATCAATGCGAGATTATTACAATGAAATATCACGCGAAGATTTTACCGTTACCGGGGTGGTGACGGAGTGGTATCGAGCACCGCGTCCCTATAGCTATTATTGCAATGCGGATGGGGAATTTGGTACAGATGATGATTATGGTTGGGATTTCTATCCCCGAAATGTTCAGGGATTGGCTGAACAGGCGATTTTAGCAGCAGCGGATGATGTAAATTTCTCTGATTTTGATAATACTGGTGATGGTCAGGTGGACGCTCTGTTCATCATCCATGCTGGACCTGGAGCCGAATTATTCGGACACAATGCTGTTGGAGCCAGCTATATATGGTCTCACAAATGGTCTATCCGGGAATTTATCTGGTTGGATGGTGTGTTGATAGGTGAGTATGCGATGCAGCCTCAGTCCGGTGCGATAAGTGTCTTCTGTCATGAGTTCGGTCATTTACTCGGGTTGCCGGATTTATATGATATCGATTATTCCACCCAGGGAATTGGGGAATGGGGGCTTATGGGTAAAGGAACATGGTGTCACCGCGAAGGTGATACACCAGGTAGCAGCCCATCACATATGTGTGCATACTCGAAAAAGCAATTTGATTGGGTTGATATAATTGATGTTACTGAAGCGATGTGGAATGTTGAAATTCCTCCCATTGAGGAATCAGGAATTGCATACAGGGTATTTCCGATGGGAGATGATGATTCACCTGAGTATTTCCTGCTTGAAAACAGACGAAGAATCGGTTTTGATGCGGGTCTCACCCGTCGTCAGACAATACATGGTCTGGCAGAACCAGAAGGTTTATTAATAACTCATATTGATGAACGGCAGGAGCGGGAGGATAATCAGGATAATACGGACGAAAATCATCGACTGGTTGACGTTGAAGAGGCATCGGTGATATGGATAGACGGTGAACCGGTCGAACATCTTGATGTACAGCATAACAATGATTGGCTGAACCTGCACTTGGGGAACCGTGGTGATAACGGTGATCTCTGGCCGGGTTTCAACGAGTTAACCGAGGATTCCACCGACTGGACCGGAGGACGTGCACGATTGGAGTTCGGCACAAATAGTGTGCCTTCAACTATTTTATACAATGGGCGACCAAGTCGAATTCAAATTTCAGAGATACAGTTTTATCGAAACTATAATGTAACATGCAATATTCAGGTAGACGACAGAGGCCCATGTTTGATTGTTAACCAATGGTCGGTATATGATGACGAAGGTGGTAATGGAAATCGTCTGATTGAACCGGGTGAAACTATTGATCTCAGGATAGAATTGAAAAATATCGGAGAAGATCCAGCTACTGCCGTAAATGCCATTTTGGGATATGAAGGGAATTTGATTGAAGTCTTAACGGACAGTTCGATTTTTGCTGATATCGAAAATGGTGAAACCGCCACTTCAGAAATAATGTTTCAACTCAGAATTCCGGAAGATATTCCGCAATTGAGACCGGTAGAATTATCACTTGCGGTTTCGAGTGCAGAGGAAGAATGGGAACTTCCATTAACAATCCAGCTGCAAAAATTCACACACAATCCCGTGTTTTCCTCAGATCCGGTTGCCTGGGATAGTCTTGCGGTATCATCACCATCCGTTATTGTGGAGAATGATACACTTAAATGTTGGTATGTGGGAAGAAGAGGACTTGATCGTTCTAATTACACCTCAATTGGGTTTGCTTACAGTCTGGATGGAGGCATTACATGGCGAAAACGTGATGAACCGATACTTGAGGCAGATCCCAATGTAGAGCATATGCAATATGGGTTTACTGATGTTGCTGTAATACGGTTAGATGATATGTAATTAATGGCTCTAACCTCTCCCTGGAGTGTTATGAACGGTTATAGTCAGGGTATTCTCTGGCAAGCCATTTCGGAAGATGGCATTAACTGGGAATTGCGGCTTGAACCAATTATCACTATTAACCAAGGCTGGTTCTATATGCCGCTTTGTAGCAGTCTATTAAGCTTGTATCGCGGTGAAAATGATGTAATATCTCTGGCATTCGCAGCAGTTAATATGCCATTTTTAGGCAACGGTATCGCGGTAGCAACGACGGATGACCTTGAAAACTGGAGTGTACAGAATTTTCCGCTTATCATTTCAACCAGAAATCCCGATCAATTTGACGGGGGAGCTGTTTTTTCACCGGATGTAACCTGGCAGGGTGGAAGATACACTCTGCTATATGGAGGTATATACGAACGTGATGAGTTTGACTACATTGGGCAGCACATTGGAAGGATAGGCATGATGACATCTGATAATGGTCAGGATTTCATGCGATATGAGGGTTGTGGAACTGGTGGTGCAATACTAGAACCCGGTGAACAGGTGGATTGGCAGGAGCGTTTTATCGGTGGAGGTCGGTTATTTGAATGGGAAGGACAACAGAGGATTTTATATTATGCTTATGAAGCTAATGAAGAAAATCAATTCTATTCCCCAGCATTCGGATTAGCAATGGGAGCCTCAGTTCAACCACCACAATCAACACCCCCATTTTCAGAAAATAGTAATTCCTCGCCCGGTGCATTTCAGCTTGATCCTGCTTTCCCAAATCCATTTAATTCCATGACAACAATCAGTTATGGATTGCAACATCACGGACAAATATCATTGCAAGTATATAATCCATTGGGGCAGAAGATAAACACACTTTTTGAGGGTTACAGTAAGGCGGGTGTCTATTCATCGAGTCTGGTGGCTGACAATCTGCCGTCGGGTTTGTATTTTATACAGTTGGAAACTTCGGGTCAGGTGTTTACTCAGAAGGTAATGTTAATCAGATAGGGGAGTTATCCTCAAAACACTCCTCCTTTCTGAAAGCTAAAAAAATAAGGATAATTTTAACGTGGGATACTCATACTCTGAATATGCTAAACATAGCAATATAACGAATCCTGGAGAACATAAGGATAATTACTCCGGGTTACCAACAGACATCGCTGGGTTGACTCGAATTGTTCAAGGATTGATAATACATTACCGATCTGGGGATTTCCTCAATTACAAAATTCCAGAAAGTAGGATTGTTGACATTGATACCCGGTATGTAGAGTCCATGTTGGAAAAAATTGTCAAACTTAATCCAAGTCCTTTATTAAACAATCGTCAACTTGAACATCGTCTGGTTGGATGTTGCCGTGATTTCTCAACTCTATTGTGCTCTTTGGCAAGATCTGTAGGTATCCCCTCAAGAATAAGAGTTGGATTTGCTAACTACTTCATTCCAGGCTTCAATGTTGACCATGTAATAGTCGAATATTGGGATTCTGGCTGGAAACTGGTTGACCCTGAAATAAGTGATAAACACATCGATTTTTACAATATTGAATTTAATCCTCTTGATGTGCCGAGAAATAAATTCCTTGTTGCTGGCAAAGCATGGCAGATGTGTAAGGATGGTGCAGATTCCAATAATTTTGGAGTTGATCCAGAAATGGATATCAGAGGTGATTGGTTTGTCAGGCATAAACTCATTCAGGATCTGGCAGCAGTTAATAAGAAAGAGATACTCCTCTGGGATTGTTGGGGTATGATGTTGAAAGATGAAATCAGTGCTGAAGAAGAGGAATTACTAAATAGGGTAGCAGAACTAACACAGACTGGATCAATAGAGGAACTTAACTCGGTTTTCTTGGAAAATGACAACTTACGATTGCCACGTGTTGTAAAGAGTTTTAGTCCTGTTGCAGGTGCGGGTGATGTTAAGTTGAAGACATAGAATGTAGGGTAAAAAAATCATAACTATTCCCTGCAGATAACCCCTCAGAAGGTATTGTTGTTTCAGTAATGGAGGTATTTATGCTCAAAAAAATGTCCATAATGGCAATCACATGTATTCTAATTGTTGCTGGTGATGTTATTTTCGCTCAGGATCACGAAAACATCGAGCAAATCGGTCGTGTTTGTGAACAATGGGAATCCATACGGGGTGTTTGCATCGTCGACAGCCTGGCTTATGTAACGACCGGAGTCTCCGGTTTACAGATTATGGATATTTCTGATCCGGAAAACCTTGAGATTATTGGACGCTGGGAGGATAATGTCTATGCCTGCAATGTTGCTGTTTCCCGCCAATGGGCATTTGTCGCCGACGGGAAAGGAGGTCTCCGGATACTCGACATCAGCGATCCCCGAAATCCGTGCGAGATCAGTTCCTGTGAAACACCCGGTACGGCCCGAAATGTTACGGTTACTCAGAGGCATGCCTATGTTTCCGACTGGGAAGGATGGGTGCGGATAATAGACATTAGCAATATCCACAATCCACACTGGGTGGGTACATTTTATACATATTTTGATGCTGCTGATGTTGAGATTTCCGGTCGATATGCCTATGTCGCAGACAATACCTCATATTTAGATCAACGACATCGCGAGGGTGGAATTCGGGTTGTGGATGTCTCCAATCCAGAGCGACCACGACAGGTCGGCTTTGAATACATTGCGGGGTATATCGAAGATTTACAGGTTGTTGGAGACCTGATTTACGTAGCAGATCGATTATACGGATTGCGAATCTATGACATCAGCGATCCGACCGATCCGCGACGACTATGTGCCTATGAAACTGCTGGAAGGGCATATCATCTTGTTGTCGAAGACAGTATCTGTTATATCGCTGATTTCGAAGGCGGTCTATGCATTTTAGATGTCAGAGATTCCCGTCGACCACGCAGGATAGATTACTTCGACACAGGTGGATTATCTATCAGCATAGCCTGGTCAAACGGATTTGTATTCGTGTCAGATTACTATTCAAGCGCAAATCACGATGTCGAAGGATTAAAAGTAATTGATGTGCACGATCCCGAAAATCCAATTCTCACCAGTTCATACACAAATCTCGGTTTGATACGCAGTGTTACCCATTCAGGCGATTATCTGTATTCTGCAGACAACTATAACGATATAAGAATATTAGATATCCACAACCCTGAGTCTCCCGAACTCATTGCAACATTCGATACCCCGGATTCAGCGCGGGATGTGGATGTGTTGGAAGACTATGTCTATGTTGCGGAATATTCAGGCGCATTGTGCGTTATTGATGTTTCAAACCCGGAAGATCCAACTCTGTCCGGAACGTGGGAGACTCGAAACCACTCTGAAAAGGTTGAAGTGACGGACAGTTTTGCCTTCCTTGGAAGCTGGTATTTCGGCATTGATGTTCTGGACATATCCAATCCGGACAATATCGTTCGAGTTGGTGGTTCAAGGATGGAGGAACCTACCTATGACCTCGTTTTTAATGAACCTTATCTTTTTTCCGCAACTGGAGATTACGGGATTCGGATCTATGATGCTGCTAATCCTGCCAGACCTGATCCAATAGCCTTTATGAACACATCGGGCAAAGCGAAGGGTGTCGCGATCTCTGGGGATATTGCTTTCATCGCCGATGGTGAAGGTGGGCTGAAATTATGGGATATTAGTGATATTAATGAGCCGGGCGAAATCAGCTCTATTGATACTCCAGGAAATGCTCAAAACGTTACTGTTTCCGGTCAGTATGCATATGTAGCTGACCAGGAAGGCGGCTTGAGAATTGTAGACATATCAGACATTGAAAGTCCGGTTGAAGCTGGCTATTATGACACGCCGGGTCACGCAACTGAGATCACAGTGCTGGAAAATGGGCTCATATACGTCGCCGATTTAACAGGTATCGGAATTTATCGGTTCACAGCACCAGATGCTGTTGATGATCCTGAAATATCGATCCCAACAGAATTCAAGCTGCTCTCAGTCTACCCCAATCCCTTCAATTCAACAACGACAATCACCTACGGCCTGCCACATTTTGGCAAAGTCTCTCTTCACGTTTATGATTCGCTTGGAAAACCAGTCAAAACATTGGTTGACGGGTACAAAAAGGCGGGGAACTATAGCTCGGTATTCAATGCTGCGGAGTTGACATCAGGTTTGTATGTGCTTAATTTAAGAGTACCTGGATTTGCTCGCAGCAGGAATGTAATATTAATCAAGTAGAGGAGAATTTCACGCGTAAAGTACTAATTATTTTACTATTAATCTGTGTTGCATTGATAATGTCCCCTGATTTGTTTGCTCAGGAACATGAAAATGTTGAGCAGGTGGGGCGGATATATAATCATTGGGATAATGCCGATGATATATGTGTTGTTGGTGACTTAGCTTATGTTGCTGCAGGTTTCTCCGGCTTGCAGATAGTGGATGTCTCCGATCCTGAAAATATGCGGGTTGTTGGCTATTGGGACAAAAATCCCTCAAATGCCAGAAAAGTTGCCGTCTCGGTGGAATATGTTTACCTGTCGGATCATATTGGTGGCTTGCAG
>JABGPL010000157.1 GCA_018644935.1 Calditrichota bacterium
AATTCCGCCTCTAGCTCCTCAACAGAAGGTGTGAATTCGGGATGAAGCAGATCGAAATTGATCTCAAGAGTGTCATCCTCCGCTAATAGAATGTCGGTAAAAGTAGAATCGTTATATCCCTGTTTTCGAGCGGTAATGCTGAACGGCACTTCAGCCAGGGCTTGGGCTATTTCCCAATAACCTTCATTATCAGTGTGAGCGACGAATCCGTAATCTGTAATAATCGTTGCATCATCGATAGGTTCATCGGTAGCAAAATCGATAACATTTCCCCACAAAGAACCCGCCCGGAAGTATTGCATTGAAGTGGCAAACAATAGCGCACGTCGATTTTCAAGCGGAGCTGCGGTTACCGGGTAACTATTATTCCAGGTATAGTTGATTCCTGCATTACCATCCGGGCTCGAAATTCCTACCGAAGCGTATGGAACGCTTGTATTCCAGTCTGCATTGCCTGCTGCATTGGAAATCGATTTATACTGGAAGAGAATCATCTGATCACCTGTAGCCGAAACCCAGAAACGCCGGTCATAGATCACAACCTGAAATGTCAGGTCGCTATTGCCTCCGGTGCGTTGGCGGAGTCTGTACCATTCAATTATCATACGATGTTCATCGTTGTCTCGATATATATAAACACCGCTATTGTCTCTTAAGTCTAGGTTATCCCAAAAAGGTGCAATCATTCCGACACCGCCGCCGAATCCCTCGTCAAGGGGCCAGTTTTGAAAGTTGGTGCAGAGCGGTTGCTCACCCATCGCAATAAACCCATTAGTAGTAACCGTTATCGCATCATATTCATAACCATAAAACTGAGTGATAAAATCAAGCTCAACAATAATGGCTTCCCCCATGTCGTGGGGTGAACGTCCGTCAAAATCGAGCAGTTCACCGTCAAAGTCGCGATCATCGTCTCTTGAACTAATCTCTATCCAGTCGTATTCCGGAGCCTGGTCCCAATTCTCGTCGGTATCGTCGAAACAAACATATCCGTAACCATCCGGACCCGTTGGCGCATTTTCCCGTGCTTCTTCAACCTGAAGTTCAAAGTGGGCGGTATCGACAAAGCCGTCTTCTGTGCTCAGGATTAGAATCTGTTCAAACCGGGAACCGGGAACAATTATCCTGTTTCCTGCGACACTAAAAACCTCTCCCTGGAGCCGAACCGATTCCCCCGTACCAACTTCCGGAAAGCGCGCATCACCGTTCACCACACTAACGCCTAAACCTTGCGAAATCAGCACAGCACTTAGCGGTGGACTGTCCAAGCCACCGATGTTTTCAATTTCGATATTCAGGTCTTGCTCACCGACTTCGATTATCTCACCTCCAACAATTTCGCTTATGATAAAGTTCGATGCTACTGGATTAAGTCTGATTCCTGAATGCCAGGTTGTTTCACCGCTTCTAAATTCAATAACAAGGTCGGGGCGGGTGATGGGACGGCTTTCACCATCCGGGCATGAAGATGATATTTCTATAGTTACCATTGCATCACCTTCAGTTTCACCTCCCGCTTCAATGCCACCGAAAGAAATTTCGTTCTCTTCTATTTCAATCCAGGGTGAAGGGCTGGTAACCACTGCCGTGACATTTTCAATTTCATTCTCACCACCGACATTTCGAGCTGTTAATGCAAGCGTGAATGTCTCACCGGGGTTGATATCACCATCCTCATTTCCTTCAGTCTCAGTTAAAGTGTATTCCCCGAGTTCAATTGCAGCGTCAGGTTCCTCAATCTCAATTTCCGCGAAATAAGGGCAAATAGAACGCCCGGTAACGGTTACATACATTATTCCGGTCTCAAATTCAACATCATCCCCAAAGATAAATCGTACTATCCCATCCGGTCCCGTTTTTTTTGTCATCATAAACATGTCGGTATAATTACCATATCCGTTATTGCCGCCTTCACCAAAATCTGGCATATCACCGGGATGATAAATAGTCACCTGTGCCCCGTTAATATCATTCTCACCTTCAGGTTCGAATACATGAACCTCGACCATCTGTGTTTCAGGACTTGCAGATTCGATTAAATCAGCTTCCACAACTGTTGGAACTCCAATCCACGGTTGAAGACCGGGATCGCCAAAATCATTAAAGTTTGCTCGGTACCATTGGTAGCTTGGTGATGCTCGGTCTAAAAGTGTCTCGAAGGATGTGATGGCATAAGTATAACCCCATCCGAAAGGCATGTCTCTTTGAAGAACACCATTTACCATTTTTAACCATAACGTCGAATTGGGCAGTGTTTGCGGACCAGCCCAGGTAAATGTAGTGGCGACAAAACCTTTTAAGTGCTCACCGTTGCCTTGCCTGAACATATTTTCGCGTGACCACTCACCGTGTCCGCAAGTATTAATTTCCATTGGAAAAACAACATTATCTTCAACCTCATCATGAAAATCATTAGCGTTTCTGTTTCCGGGTCTGTCAGTAAAATGATAAAGCTCAGCTCTGCCAATCATCACGTTTGTCTGATTGTTAAACATGTCGACAATTTCAGGTCCTAATCTTGCGGCAAACTGATCAAAATTAAAATCCTCATACACGTGAATATCATCGAATCCGAGTTGCTGCAAAACCTCATCACCCCAACGGACGACGAGTGGATTCGTTGGGTGCCAGGCTCGGTCTGGCTGATTGCCCCAGTGTTGTGAATATGTCGCGCCCCGGGTGAACCATGATGTATCTTCCATATGCGGATTTGCTTCATAAGCTAACGTGCGTCCAACGGCAAGCTCACAGGTCGCCCGGCTTCCGGAGGGCCAACGGCTGATTGCTACATCAGGGAAATCATCGTTTCCTTCAAGTAAAGCATAGGAATAGTCAGCATGATCCTGATTAGCTTGCAAAATGTTTTGAGCAGCCGGTCCATGCATATACCTCGCTCGGTCACCAATCAAGAGAATATAATCAAAAGGATCTATTCCATCGTCTAAATAACCATTGTAAAGTCCTCGAATTAGTCCCATTACTGTGTTATATTGGCCAGCTTGACCTGGACTTAAGCTGAGAATATCCATCTTCCAACCGGATTTCCGCCGCCATTCAATGAAAGGCGCGGCATATTCAAGAACATCTTCGTGGCAGACAACCAGGTAATGACCGACATATTCCGTTTCCATATCATCCTCAGGATCGTCTCGTCTGACAATATCACCATTTATAGCCAAGGCTTCGATGAATTTTAGAAACTCACGGCTGCGGTTGCGACGATTTGGATGCCTTGCGGGATTTACAGGTTCGGTGTCTGTGAACCGAATTTTGGTTTCAATTTGATCATGGTGGATATAATTATTATTATCATAATCATATTGAACCGGGTATGTGGTGATTTTTACCAATCTGACGCCACGAACAACGACCGGTTCCGACATTTTGGCTATCACAGGTGGGAACAATCCTTCCGGCTCTTCCTGAGTACTTATCTCAGCAGCACCGGGTTCATCCGCTACCATACTTCCTTGCATAACAGTATCATCGATTTCAATTTCACACAAAGCAGGAGGCAATTCGACTTGAACTACACGAGGTTCACCACCATTTATAACCAACTCAAGACCGGCGTCTGGCGGAACGACAACGAAGCGTATGACAGCTGGCAGCATTGGTCTGTTGTTTTCGTAAATAACTCCTTCATCGGAAATGGAAAAATGCTCAAAGGCGTTGCCGTCAACATCTATCTCTTTTTTATCAAGGGTTGCGAGATCAAAGTTAAGTATGATTTCAGTGTTGCCTGATGAGACAATGTCAACACAAGAGATATCTGCATTCGTTTGTCCCGAGATTGCGCACAAGGGCAATCCGATCAGAATGCAAAGAAATGAAAGGTAAATGCGAGTAATCATCGAAGGTGTTCCTCATAGTTTAACATAACTTAACAATATAGTTAATAATTCGGTTATAGTCAAACTGTTTGACGTCAGAACCTCTTGGACATAAATGTACAAAAAGTTAAGGTGTGCTTTTGTAGGATCGTATTCGGTCTTACATTAACCAAAACACATTAATTTTGGAGCCCGGGTGAAAATAAAATCTGAAAAAGTTGTCAAGGAGATCAGACGCAAGACCTGCAGGAAATACTCTTCAGAAGAAAAAATCCCAATCATACTCGAAGGTTTACGCGGCGAAGACAGTATCGCAGAAATTTGTAGACGCGAGGGAATAAGTCCTAACCTTTACTATCGCTGGAGCAAAGATTTTCTTGAAGCTGGAAAGAAAAGGCTCCAAGGTGATACCATCCGAGAAGCTAACACAGGTGAAGTAAACAACCTGCGTAGTGAAAACAGTCAGCTAAAAGAACTTGTAGCTGATCTCTCGCTCAAGAACAATGTACTAAAAAAAGTTTGAATGGGCTGGAGTCCGGATTGGAGGATATATGAGATACAGTCAGTCAGAAAAGGCTGAGATCATTCGCACCGTAGAAGGTTCTGAACTGTCTGTAAAAAGAACACTTGAAAAACTGGATGTGCCTCGCAGTACGTTTTACAATTGGTATAACCGCTACCTTGATGAAGGTTATGATGGTCTTGCCGATCGAGATTCAAGTCCGAAACGATTCTGGAACAGGATTCCTGATTGTGAAAAGGAACGTGTCCGGAAGATTGCGTTGGAAAAACCTGAATTGACTCCACGAGAGTTAGCATGGCACATTACAGATACGCAGAAGTACGACATCTCGGAGTCCAGTGTTTACAGGATATTGAAATCGTTCGACTTGATATGCAGCCCTAATTACATCGTAATGTCTGCAGCTGACAAGTTTCAGAACCCAACTAAGCGGATTAACGAGCTCTGGCAACCCGACTTCACCTACTTCAAAATAGTAGGTTGGGGCTGGTATTATCTGGCAACAGTGCGGGATGATTATTCCTGATATATCATTGCATGGAAGCTGTTTACAACTATGGCTGCCGGTGATGTTATAGAAGTTTTAGACATGGCACTTGCAAAAACCGGTCTTGACTGGGTCAGAGTCGACCACCGACCGAGGCTTCTTTCAGATAATGGACCCTGTTATATATCAGGAGAACTTAATGAATATCTTGAAGATCACTGCATTGATCACACACGTGGTGCACCTTATCATCCTCAAACCAGGGTAAGATCGAGCGATACCACCGTACAATGAAAAATGTGCTAAAGCTTCTGAATCATTTCTGTCCTGGCGAGTTGGAGCAAGAGATTGGACTCTTTGTAGATTATTATAATAACATGCGTTACCCTGAATCTATTGATAACGTTACGCCTTCTGATGTTTACTTTGGTTTAAGAAAAGCAATTCTTTCAGACCGAGAGATTATCAAGCAGCAAACTCTACAGATCAGACGCAAACAAAACCTTAGAACGTTAATTTTAACTTGAAAGAGGAAAAGAAAAGATTATATTGGTAACATCAGTTGAAACGGAAACGAGCTCTGCTGAGGAGCAACTCGTTGAGGGATAGACTGAGGACAACTCATCTGACGATGATAGCTGGGGTGCAAAATATTAACAGCTTCGAAACCCGATTCATATTCATCGGCTGATAGATTGTGCAATGCCCAAGAAAACCTGCTTGTAATTTCGAAAAAGTACACCTTGGTTTTTAAAAAATCTGTCCAACTTCTTTTGACGACGTACACCAATTGTAAAAAGTATACACGATTTGAAACATGTATGATTCGACTATACAGCCTAAAAAAAATTACATAAAAAATAATTTACCCAGGGGGCTTGCGGGTCCCGTTAGGTACTTTTAAAGGTACTTCTATCTACCTGTAAAGACTGTATCTCTTACTCCCCTACCGATCTGACAGAAGATTGCGTTTCGAAAGCATTCGTTTTTATTTGATCATAATGAGCTTCTTTACCGAGGAAAATCCATTGACATCCACTTTGAGAAGGAAAAGTCCAGAGCCAAGACTGGAGGCATTCAATTCAAAGAAATGATAACCAGCTTTTACATCACTCCCTAAAAGATTTTCGATAAGTCGACCTGAAATGTCAAACAAGTCAATCGAAACTAATCCAGATTCGGGCAAACCATATTTGATGATCGTTCTACTGTTAAAAGGGTTTGGATAAGCCTCTGATAGATAGTATTCAGAGGGAACACCTGCATCAGGAGCAATGTGACAAACGATAAACCCATCTTTTTCAAAGATTGGATCACTTCCCATATGGAATATGGTTGGTGTAAATTTCATATTGTTGACATAAAGCTGAAAAACTTCACCATTTACAAGACCATCTTTCTGAACTGTTGTGGGATCATCACCCCAAATTGATATACCAGACCAATTGCCATCAACTGTTAGTTGTCCAACGATGTTACCAGAACCGTCTACTGCCTGATTTAGTGATCCTCCTTTCAATAGTTTGCCTTTGACCAAAAGACTCATGTTTGAATCGGTTCTGTGCTGTGAGTTATGAGGTAGTGGATAATCATTTACAGCATCTTCCTCTCTCAATTCTGGAGGGTAACTGAATAAAACATCCCTGTTGACTTTGATTTTATATCCTTGTGTTTCCCGCCAGAGAGGCATGTTGGAAAACATTGAAGGCTGGAAGTAAGAAATTACCATCACCATCTTTGGCAATAAGCACATTGTCAATTATCGGGGAGATTACATAGTAATCAGGAGCTGATGCAGGTAATTCAAACATTGGTAATTATGCCACCATGTTCCAGTTTTCATCCAACCAGAATTCTTGATCTGATGGTATAACCTCACCTGCCCAAGTACCTTCAGCACCTTCTCTGACTTTTATCTGGTAACCTTTTAATATGTTCCAGTATGAGATGTTATTGAAGTTGAACTCTGGAGAATAAAACCTTCCGTCTTCGTCCTTAAGCATTTCTAAATTATGATTATCCTCATCAATTCTAAACTGTTCCATCATCAGTA
>JABGPL010000158.1 GCA_018644935.1 Calditrichota bacterium
GAATCCCAGCGATGCAGGAAATGCTCACCGTGCTGTTTGGCGTAAAGCGTACCGTTGTACCAAGCGCCATCCATCGGAGTCGGCATTTCCCAGCGACGTACTTCCTCGAAATCTTCGTAGTCGTTGTGTGAGTATACGACTATCTGTTCGGCGGAGTAACTGGTAACGAACATTAACTCGTTTTCCTCATCCCAACCTACCGGTGACCAGTATTGGTTGGGAACATTTGCGCCGGCAAATTGAGCGACCTGTTCTCCTGCGTGATCGCGCCGAGGACCAGATTGGGATTCGATGCTGCGAATTTTTCGAGCATCAAAATCTCGATCGGGTCCTCGATTAATTTCAAGATCTGCCTCCCAGCGGAGCAAAGCATCACCCTCGTTGCTAATGGTGATTTCATGCTCATTTACCTCAAAATTCAGTAATATATCTTCAACTTCATCAGGTTCCCAGACAACAATCGGAGGCAGTGAACATTCAGCGTGAAGTTCAATTTCAAGATCACCGTCCTGGTCATTTGATACAAAGGTCAGGACTGCATCATAATTGCCCGGATCATCTGCGGGAGCGTTAAAGACTAGATCAAGATGGGCTGAACGACCCGGTTCAATTTCAATGACATCTTGAAAAGTAGGTATAAAATAATCATGATCGGAAATGATGTCTTCAACTATGAGGAGATCCATACTTGTGTTTATTATCTCCATTGGGACGGTGTATGGACCACCGGCGAAAAGCTCTTCGAAAGCAATATTCCAATCAACTACATCAGGAAATCCCGGGTCCCATTCAATCCATATATTGATTGGGCAAGACACAAAAACAAAAACATTCACAACAATTTCCGGATTCGCCGGATCATTTGTAAGCACAATCAAATCAGCTTCATAATCTCCACCCCACAAACCAATTGCATCAATAGTAACAGTAATATCTACACTTCCGCCAGGTTCAATTACTCCCTCTGCTGGTTCATAGGAGAGCCATGATACTTCTTCTACTCCATCCTCAAATATCCGACATTGCGCAGATCCCCAGGATGTTGACCAGAGGTTTTCACCATCGTGTCCAAGTCCATCCCATTCTTGAGCAGCACCGGCGTGGGTTTGGAAGGATTGAACAACTTCATTACATTGGAAATCATCATCTTCATCAACAGCGATTTGCCACGCAACATTACCATTATTGTTTGTATTCATCCAAAGCTGACCGTCCGGATGTTTCTCAACCCAGTTGATTCCTCTTGATGTGTTATTCTGGATCAAGTTGCTGTAGGTATCAATTCTGCCTATCACGTCCAAGTTGTTTTCGAGATCGTAAACTACAATGTCATGATTATCATCTGCATCCATTAGCAGCAACCAACCTTCTTCCTGATTGATTGACATTGCTGTCGGTTGGATTGGTACGTCCAGGTTGCCAAGGTTTTCGCCATCAGAATTAAACCGGAATAGCCATCCGTTTGGCCAATTAACAATAAAAATTGTGCCGTTGTAGTAATCCGCTGCCATGCAGCCACCAGGAACGTTAAATTCTGCGGCAACAGCGAAGTCTTCACGTGGGTCAATAGCAATGGCTCTAAATGGGACCTCCCATTGTGTTATCCACATCCAATTGTTTTCGCTGTCCCAGGCTAAACCGGAGTTGTACAGCCTCCGACCACCATTCGGGATCTCAAACTGATCGATTAAATCACCTGGATCATCACGCCTTGGTCCATTTTGATTGCCAACCGATCTACGGATTGACCGAACTGCATTATCCCTGTCCGGTTCACCAATAATTTCATGATAGATCTGGAATCTGAGAGGCGTACCACCATCGTTGTCGATTGTAAATACTCGCTGAACAATCTCACCTGTCAACATATCTTCTTCAATTGGACCAACGTCCCATTCCATATCAGGAGGTCCATCAGCCTCACCAATAACAGGAATCCCGAAGACTTCGCCATCCGGTGAATTCCAGATAATTTGCATTACGGATTCATATTCACCGGGCTCTCGTGCATTGAAGATGAATCTTACATCTGAGGATTGATCGGGTTCGAGGATGAGGTTGGTGGGATCGGCGTAGAATTCCTGCTCTTCGCAGGTTATGTCCTCGATGATAAGGTCGGTATCTCCGGCGTTTTGAATTGTGACTGTGATGGAGTAAGGTCCACCATTAAAGACATCCATAAATGCCCTGTTCCAGTCGATGAATTCTGGAAATCCAATCTCTTCCGACCACGACACTTCGAGGACAGGATCGGCTATCAGTACCCCCGCAGGTCCTAATAGTATTATGAAAGCTAATGTCAGGAGTCTTTTCCGCAGCATTTTTTTACTCCCTATGGTTATAATTGTCAATTTGCATCGTGGGTGTAATATGAGAACTTTCTCACTTCCCCTCTTGATCACCTTCTTACTTCTATCTAACCAAGGTCACCTTCCGAGTCGAACAGTTCCCCATAACATCCACCTGAAGCAAATATACTCCTGAAGAAACACCCCTTCCATCCCAGGAGACGACATGATAACCAGCCGGGATATTTCCATTTACCAGTGTCGAGACCAATCGTCCTGATGTATCAAACACCTCGATTGAGACTGAGGCGGCTTCCGGCAACTGATAGGTGAGTTTCACTACGTTATTGAAGGGGTTTGGGAATGGCTCGCTCAGAAAGAATTCTTGTGGAGTTTCTGGTTTTTGTGAAACGTTTGAGACTGTGAAATCATCGGTTTGATAGACAGGATTTCCAGATTGAACAATCAGATATATCTCCGTATTATCAACGGAGTTCCACATCTTTACCTCAAGCGATTCATTATCTGATGAGCCTTCCAATTCTTCGGTTGTGGGGTCATCGCCCCAGACTGCCAGCCCACATACCCCATTAGTGGTTATTGTGGATGATCCGACCAATATGCCGGAGTTTGAATATACTCCAATCTCGCTTCCGGGTTGAAGGACTTCACCTCTCAGGAGCAGACTCATGTTTGAACCTGTAACCTCTACCCTATCGTAATAAAAAAGATATTGTTGCGCATGTCCGATGAAGGCTAAAGCCTCCTCTTCGGGTTCGGGTGGGTATGTGAAGACAACCTCCTCAGACATTTTAATCTGATATGCATTCCCAGCCTGGAGCGGTGGCATGTTAGAGAACTCAAACTGCGGAACGTAGAAATATCCATTCGGATCTTTGACTATCTCCAATTCCTCGATTATTGAATCAAAGGCGTAGAAATCAGGCGCGGTACATGGCAACTGATATGTCGGAAGATATGTGAGGTAATTCCAGCCTTCCTCAATCGGGATTTCGGTATCCGGTGGTATAAGTTCGCCATGCCAGAATAACTCAACATCCCGACCAAACTTCATCATGTATCCTTCGTTCAGATCCCAAAAGGGGAGCAAACACATTGCCCATGCTGAAGCCCAGAATCGACCATCTTCATCCTTCATGAGGATCGGATGCTCATCCAAATCCGGCATTGCTGCGTGCATCATGATCTCTACGTCAGGGCCCCCTCTGTCTTCATTTTCTCTGTAATACCTCTCATCCGGATAGATATTTATTGACATCAGGTTCCAGTCTTCATGGATGAAGAACCCGAACAGATCGTCCGCTACATCCAGACTGAGTGTTGTTTCGCCATCCTGGTCCCAAAAAAGCCCTCCATCGGTGATAGTCGGTCGAGCGCTGTATTCCCTTCCTGTCTCAAAATCCCAGGCGCGGATTCGGATGTAGTCACCATCAATAAAGCCGTCAATTTCTTCAGTATTCGCATCGTCACCATAGGCATCAATAATCAGTCTGCCCCACTGATACCAAACATGACCACCGGCTGTGATGTCATCTGGGGTGAACAGCCCTATTTCCCAACGGGAAGGGACTCGCTCATCTTCGAGTTCGAGGTTTGTTATTGTGATTTGGTGGGAAGATTCGGTCTCTGCGAAATCGTTGAAATGTTCAGGATTCAGAGGATCAAGAGCGCTAGCATGGACAGGTATTTCTATAATATCTAAATCAGGATCATCAGTTTCAATTAGGATCAAACCATTATATTCTCCCGGTTCAAGTGGTTCAAATATGATCTGGGTATATAGGTGTTCCTGGGGCTCCAGTTCAAATTCCTCGATTCCGATTCGGAAATTCTCATTATCACACTCAATAGATTCAATGGTGAATACATCACCACCCAGGTTTTGAAAATTGATCGGAACTTGATAGCTCGAACCAACAAACGTTTCCTGATACCCATCAAAATCAACAACATCAGGGAATCCAAACTCTTCTGACCATTCGGCAACAAACCAGAAAGGAATAAACAGAGTCAATTCTATGCCTATGGCGATTTCCGGTTCTTGAGGGACATTTGACCGCAGGATTAAATCTGCTATGTAATCACCATTGAAAGATAGATGTCTTGTGTCAATGATGATTGTTAACTCAGTTTCATCGCCCGGTTCAATTTCCCCCGCAACGGGTTCATACGTTAACCACCCGAGCTCATTATAACCGTCATCATAAACCGAAATTCCTGCCGAATTCTCAGCATGCGATCTCCATATGTTTTCACCGTCATGTCCGATTGCCATCCACGGTGAGTTGGAATCCGTCGGAAAACTCCCAATGAATTCAGGATGCAACTCTTCATCGATGAAAAATTGACATGCCCGATCTGCAGTACCTACCCAAAGTTGACCATCCCGATTATCGTCAACCCAGCACAACGACCTGAAATCTTCACCCTGAAGTTGATTCAGCAATAAATTGTTTCTGATAATTCCGATTTCCCTGTAGTCATCTCTCACATCGTAAATGTGAATGTTTTTAGTTAATCCGTTTAGAGCGAAAAGCCAATCTCTGTCTTTGCTAGTACAAAAATCAGCAATAAGTTCACAACCACTTTCTACATTGCCGATTGCATTTCCATCGGTATCGTATCGATAGATTATGTGTTGTGCCCATTGATTGGTGTAAATTATGCCATCTAAATATCCAATACCAACCGTACCAGGATTTAGTTGACGTTCGAAAATCATATCAACATTACCGTCCCCATCGTAACTATATGCGTGTATCCAATGCGGGTTGAATGATCCTGCCCACATAACTCGATTGACAGGATCCCAATCTAGACCTCCAATCCAGATATGGTTGAGATCAAATTCAAATAATTGTTCACCAGCATCATCGCGACGAGGACCTACATTGGCGAGGTTATCTCCACCTTGCAAGAATTCGATTTCTGAATTCCAACGTAAAGTCGAACCTCCAACATTTTCCAGTGGAATTGGGTGTTCTGCGACTTCACCGCGCAACAGATCCTCCCCAATATCCTCAGGTATTTCTCCCCACTGTGGCGGTTCCAAAACTTCAGCACGAACAATGATTTCTAAAACTTCTCCATCCGGATTATCGGTTATAATTTCAAGTACATTCTCATTTTCACCAGGTTCCTGTGGCTCAAATATTATCTCCATATCAATTCTTTCATCAACTCCGACATCAAACTCTTCAAAATCATCAACGTAAAAGAACTCATTTTCACAAACTATTTCGAAAACTGTATAAGGTTCAAAGCCAAGGTTAACGAATTCTACTCGAACAGAATATATTTCTCCAACAAAGATTTCGTCATACCCACCATTGAAGTCGATCCAATCAGGGAAACCGAATTCTTCTGACCATTCAACGGGAAACCAGGGAAAAACACACATTTCGATTGTTATACCGATACTAATTTCAGGTTCATCCGGTACATTAGATTGGATAATAAGAGCCGCCTCAAAAAATCCACCAAACAGATCATGTGTGTCCACTGTGATGTCAATATTTGTTCTGCCATCAGGTTCAATTTCACCGGCCTGAGGTGCATAGGTAATCCACTGATTCTCATCTTCCTCAAAATATTCTATCTCTGAATCCCACCTTAATATTGAACCGCCGATATTCTCTATTGAGATCTGGTATTCCTCTACAGCTCCTGAGAATAAAAATTCCTCAATGTCATCAGGCTGTTCTCCCCACTGAGGTGGACCAAAAGCCTCCGCAATCACCGGAATCCCAAAATCTTCACCATTTGGAGAATTCCAGATAATTTGCACTACTGAAGCATATTCACCTGGATTTCTGGCATTGAAGATAAAATCTACTCTTGAGGATTGGTCTGGTTCGAGGACCAGATTGGTGGGTCTGGCAGTGAAAGCCTGCTCTTCGCAGGTAATATCCTCGATGATAAGGTCTGAATCTCCGGCGTTGTGAAGGGTGACTGGAATGGTGTAAGGTCCACCATTAAAGACATCCGCATATGCCCTGTTCCAGTCGATAAATTCCGGAAACCCGAATTCTTCCGACCAGGAAACATCGAGAACCGGGTCGGCAATTAAGCCTGTCATTGGTGTAAGCAGTGCAATTGTAATTAAAATCAGGAGTTTTTTCCGCAGCATTCTTTACTCCTTTTTGAATTAATTATAATATATCGTATGTCGGGATATTATCCCGACAAATGTTAAATTCAAAATGTCGGAATAAGATTCCGACATACCCTGCTCGAGGTTATCGCTCATCTAAAGAAGCGCGCAATCTGACCACAATGAAGCCATTTTCTATCCAAATAGGCTCAACACCATTGACTTCTTCAATCACATCCACATTGACAACAATCCGCTCCGAAAAATCCCAGAATCGGAAATGTAATTCT
>JABGPL010000159.1 GCA_018644935.1 Calditrichota bacterium
ATACATAATTATAGGTTGTTTTAGTTTTGTTTGAAGAATTCAAATGTCAAAAAAAATATGTTTGGCACAATAGTTGATATTATATTTGCAGAACTATGAAAATAAAACTCTTTCACACAAACAACGAGCAGCTTTTTAAACAAGCTCTGGATGTACACGGCAAGCAGCACAAAGCTATTGCACAAAACATAGCTAATGCGAGCAATCCTGATTATGACCGTGTTTCAACGGATTTCTCAAGAATGCTGGAATCGGTAATCAGTCCTTCAAAAGTTAAAACATCAAACGAAAAGCATATTAGTTCGAGTCATTTTAATAACAGAAGTAATCAAGACCGAAACTCCAATACGGATGGGCAAGTCGATTTTACAAGGGAAATGACAGATATGGCTGAAAATCAGATTAAATTTGATTTCGCTGCACGTGCTCTCAACCGATATTTCAAAGGATTGAGTAACGCCATTGTTGGAAGAATTAAATAGAGATTACAATGAAAACTGGTGGCATATTTACAACTCTTAGAACGTCTTTTTCTGGACTCTCGACACAAATGAAACGGTTAGAAACGATTTCGGAGAACATTGCTAATGTCGAGAAATTACCAGATGCCGATGGCAAAGTGTATAACAGAAAGACCGTTATTGAGTCATTTAAGAAGGGAAATAGTGGTAACAGATTTGGTGATGAGATGTCATTAAGCATCCGAAATACACAATCGAATCACATTTCTCCAAACAAATTCAATGGTGCTAGGAGAGAGCAGGTTAGACCAGAAATCGAAGTTGCGGAAGTGGACGGTGAAAAACTGGTGTATGATCCAACTCATCCTCGTGCGGATAAGAATGGGTACCTTCTGATGCCTGATATAAGTGTTGTGGAAGAAATGGTTGATATGGTTGCAGCCAGCCGCTTCTATGAAGCGAATATCAGTGTTCTAAATGCGACCAAACAGATGGCTAAGAAAGCGATGGAGATATAGGTTAAAAGAATATGAAGATTACATCATCGAGTGAAAAAAACTATGTCCCAGATATCGGTTTTAACAAAACTGATACTCATATAAAAGATTGGACGATTGATGGAATCAACAGCTTAGATAAGAATGAAAACTCTAAAATTGATGAGAATAAAAACGTAACAGCAGCTAAGAAGATATTAACAACAGATGAAATATCAACACTTCACCTGCTTTTTGGCAGCAATAAACCCGATGAGATGTCGTTTTACGGACAGAATAAAGTGCAACAAATCAACACAGGTCAATTCGTAGATCTTTTTGGATAGGATTCATTATGTCGGATATTCAAGCTTTACAGTCTCTTAATCCACTTGTCAATAATGCCAAGCTAAGAGAAGTTAACTTCAGCAATGATCAAAAAACCGCAACGTCAGCCAAATTTGGGGACACGATTAAAGATTTCCTGAATGCTGTGAATAACACTCAACAGGAAGCCGGAACGAAGGTGGCTGATGTTGTTCAAGGGAAATCAGAGGATATTGCTGATGCAATGATAGCGGTTGAAGAGAGTCGAGTTAGTTTTGAATTGATGCTGGAAATTCGAAACAAACTGTTGGAATCATATAAAGAAATTCAAAGGATGCAGGTTTAGTCGCCACATAACATGATGAAACAATTAATAGATATTATTAACGATCTATTCCGCCGGTTCACACCGTTGCAAAGGTTAGTCATCGTTATTGTTTTTATCGGTATGCTCTCTGCGATTATTTCGCTGGTGATGTGGGCGAACCGTCCTGAATATTCAATACTGTATTCAGATCTGGAACCATCAGCAGCAAGCAAAATTGTTGGTGATCTTCGAAGCATGAAAGTTTCCTACAAACTAGATCATAGTGGTAAGACAATTTCTGTTCCCGCTGAGGATGTGGCTGAATTGCGGCTTAAGTTCAATGAATCCGGTTATGTTGGAAACAATATTGCTGGATATGAGGTCTTTGATAATGCAAAGATAGGCATGACTTCGTTCATGCAGAATTTGAACATGAGACGTGCCCTGGAAGGGGAGTTGATTAAAACTATCAATCAATTCCCAGGTGTAAAAAACAGCCGTGTACATTTTGTCCTGCCTGAAGGAAAGCTCTTTGCAGAGGATGAAAAAGGCAAAGCTTCGGTTGTCCTCTATATGAAAAATGGAGTATATCTAAGCGACGAACAGGTTAAAGGAATCACCTCATTGGTTTCTAACAGTGTCAAGGGAATCAATCCTGAGAGTGTGGTTGTGGTAGATGCAGATGGTAATCTTCTTTCTGAAAATCAAAACAATGAAGCTACGCTTGGTTCTGCAAAAAGTCAGTGGGATTTACAGAAGTCAATTGAATATAACCTGCAAAAGAAAGTGCTTAGAATTATTGAAGGAATAGTCGGTTCTCGAAATGCTGTTGTCGAAGTATCCGTAGATCTGGATTTTGAAAAAATTGAGAGGACAACGGAAGCTTTTGATCCTGATAATGTAGTTGTCGTCAGTGAAGAGAAACATTCGGAAACATCCTCAGGAGATGATCCTTCTCGATTTAATAGTGAAGATGTGATAACGAACTTCGAATTGAACAAGACGGTTGAACATTTCATAAGCAGTACAGGAAACATTCAAAAGCTTTCAGTCGCAGTTTTAGTTAACGGCAAAGATGAAACTTCAACAGATGAATCCGGTGAAGAAATTGTAAAACATATCCCGAGACGCGATGATGAGCTGCAACAGATTGCTCTACTCGTACAAAGTGCAGTGGGCTATGATGAGAATAGAGGTGATATAGTAGAAGTTCGAAATCTTGAGTTTGATAGAAGTGCGTCACAAGCGGATTTAGAATACTTTGCTCAAGCTGAAAATAAAGAAATGATGATGGATGTCATCAGTAAATTACTCATAGGAGTTGGGATATTAAGCGCTTTTATCGTAACTAAGAAGTTATTAGAATCTTCGGGTGTATCCAGACTACAACTTCAATCGGTAAGCAGTAAAGGAGCCCTTCCGGGTAAAGATAACCTTGCCCTTCAAAATGGAGTTGAAGAAAATGAAATTGCTGCGGATGTATATATGAAGAAACTCAGTCCGGAAGCTCGAGCTAAAATGAAGGCAAAAGATCAAATGACTGAAGAAGTAGTTTCATTTGCTAAAGAAAGACCCGAAGATACTGCTAGACTTCTAAGGCACTGGTTAATCGGGGTTAACAATGATGCCTGAATCAGTCAATGAACATAACCTGTCTTTGCAGAAGGTTGCACTGATAATAATAGCAATGGGAACACAAAATGCATCTGAGGTGATGAAAAATCTCAATGAGAGTGAAGTCGAGCGCATTACAATCGCTATTGCACAAATGCGGGATATTCCCGCTGAAGTCCTTGGTGCAGCAATTGAAGAATACTATCAGATTATGATGGCTGACCAATACATCGTCGAAGGTGGAATAGATTATGCTAAGGCAGTTCTTGAAAAAGCATGGGGGCATAAGAAAGCTGAAGAGTTGATTAGACGTGTGGAAGCTGCTACTGAAGTTAGTGCTTTTTACTTATTGCAAACAGTAGATGATAAACAGCTTCTTAACTTCATCCAGGACGAACATCCTCAAACATCTGCTTTGATATTAGCTAATTTAAAAGCTCCGCATGCAGCTTCAATTTTGTCTGAACTCCCGGAAGAAAATCAGAGTGAAATTGCATATCGGCTTGCAACGATGGAAAAAACTTCTCCCGAACTTGTTGCAGATGTCGAGGCTGTACTTCGAGAACAGGTAGGGTCCGTATTTGGTGGTGACCTGAGTAAAACTGGTGGTGTCGAAACTGTTGCTGAAATCCTGAACTCGACTAGCCGTGCCGCAGAAAAAAATATTCTTGAAAGCCTTAGAGATCATAATGAAGAACTTGCTGACGAAATCAAAAGCTTGATGTTCTTGTTTGAGGATATTGTTGGATTGGCAGATACAGCTATCCAGCATATAATAAAAGAGATCGATTCAAAATCATTGGCAACCGCGCTAAAAGCAACCAGTGAAGAGTTGAAGAAAAAGTTTTATGATAATATGACAGAAAGGGCATCAGAGATGCTCCAGGATGAGCTTCAATATTTAGGTCCGGTTAGAGTTAGGGATGTGGAATCCGCTCAAAAGCAAATATTGGATGTAATTCATCTACTGGAAGAATCAGGTGACATTGTGATAACCAGGGGTGAAGAGGAAGACATTATAGAATGATTACTCACTGCCTCAAATTAGAAAATAAGGTGACTGGGATTCTAAATTCTCATCAAAAAAGCAATTCGGGTGATTTAGAAAACTCTGTTCAAACACGTTTTCCAATAACCCCTGCACATGAATCGAACAGTTTCATTGACGAAAAAAACAAGATAATTACACTATTGCAAAGCCAGATTGATGTTCTTGAAAACGAATTGCAAAAAGCGAGGGAAGAGTCATATCTAGCTGGATATAAGGAGGGGCGAAATGCTGGGCAGGATGAGGTTAAGATGCAGCATGCAGATATTGGTGAAGAATTTGCAGCATTGACACGATCAATGAGAGATCAATATGATAGATCACTTGAAAATATGAACGGTCCTCTGCTGGAACTTTCCGTGAAAATTGCGGAAAAGATCATTGGTAAAGAGCTACAGTTTACTCAGAGTAATGATCAGGTGCTAATCGGTCAGATAAAGAAGATGTTGAACAAAGTAGTTAACCAAAACAGTATTTCGATCCGTGTGAATCCGAATTTTCTGGATTGTGTTAATAAAGATCAAATTCTTGATGAGTTGAATATTTCTCCAAAAACCGGGGTTAGCTTCATCAGTGATGATAAATTGATCGCGGGAGAATGTATTCTCGAAACTGAAGATTTCATTCTGGATGGTTTGTTGTCCAGGCAATTGAGCAATGTAAAGGACAAAATATTAGGAAGTAATGCAGAATGGATAGACTAAATCAGCGATTTAGTTCATACTTGAATTTGGTAAACATACTTGATACCATTCGGTTAGATGGAAAAGTATCTCAAGTCGTAGGTCTTGTAATAGAAGCGACTTTACCGGATGGGACATTGGGTGAAATGTGTGAGATTTACACAAAATCCGGCAACGTCATCAAAGCTGAGATTGTGGGATTTCGTGGGGATAGAGTTCTGTTGTTACCCTTTAGTGAAACGGTCGGGATTTCACCGGGTAGTCAGGTACGTCTTTGTCCGCTGCCATTATCGATACCTGTTGGACCTCAGCTTCTGGGAAGGGTTTTAGATGGACTCGGAAACCCAATTGATGGCAAAGGACCCATCCTTTCAAATGAAAGGCAATATGTATATAATGATCCCCCGAATCCTTTAAACCGCAGAAGAATAAAGGAAAAACTGACCACTGGCATTCGTTCTATTGATGGTTTAATCACAACGGGCAAAGGACAAAGAATTGGGATTTTTTCAGCCAGTGGTGTAGGGAAAAGTGTGTTGCTTGGGATGATGGCGAAATACACAGATGCGGAAGTAAATGTCATTGGACTGATCGGTGAGCGTGGTCGTGAGGTTCGTGATTTCATTGAGCGCGATCTCGGTGAAGAAGGGTTGAAACGATCAGTTGTAATAGTCGCCACTTCGGATCAAGCGGCAATGGTTCGAGTAAAGGGTGCATTAATTTCAACTGCGATTGCAGAGTATTTTAGAGAAAAGGGAAAAGATGTGATGTTGCTAATGGACTCTCTTACAAGAGTAGCAATGGCACAACGTGAGATTGGATTAGCAGTTGGTGAGCCACCTACAACAAAAGGATATACCCCTTCGGTTTTCGCATTGTTGCCGAGACTTCTTGAGCGTGCCGGAAACAGTAGAGCGGGTAGTATTTCTGGTTTGTATACTGTTTTGGTCGAAGGGGATGATTTGGATGAACCTATCAGTGATGCTGCAAGAGCCATTCTGGATGGACATATAGTTCTATCAAGAAAACTTGCAACCAAAGGGCATTATCCGGCAATAGATGTTCTGGAAAGTGTTAGCCGGTTAAAAAGTGAAGTCACTCCCAAAAACCAGAAGTTGGACGCACAGAAAATACTCGAAATGATGGCGAGTTACCGTGAATCTGAAGATATGATCAATATTGGAGCTTATGTAACCGGCAGTAATCCCAGGGTCGATCTCGCAATAGATAACATAGATAATATTAATGACTTCCTTCGTCAGGATATGGATGAATCATCCTGTTTTGAGGATACATTATCCAGATTACAAAATGTAGTTGCAAACACAGGCAAATAGAAGATGAGCAAAACAAATCTGTCTACTGTGCAATCGATTTTCAAGTTCCGAAAACAGATAGAAGAATCCAGAGCAATTGTTCTGAAGAACTCAAAAGCAACATTGTCTTCAGAAGAAGAAAAGTTGGAAGAATTAGAACAAAAAAAATGCACAATGTTATCCGCGGAAGAAAATGTGAATGAAGACAAGGTGGAATTGTCTCTATATCAGCTTTAGGGACAGGCTTGCATGCAGTATCCAGATAATTTATGAGTGATTC
>JABGPL010000016.1 GCA_018644935.1 Calditrichota bacterium
TGCATTGCCGAGTAGCTACGTTTGGCACGGATAAGCGCTGAAAGCATCTAAGCGCGAAACCGACTCCAAGATTAATGTTCCCTTCCCGACTTGTCGGGACTAAAGGCCCCTTGAAGACTACAAGGTTGATAGGTCACAGGTGTAAGTGCAGCAATGTATTTAGCCGAGTGATACTAATAGGCCGTGAGGCTTGACGAAAGCATTCGATTGAGAATTTTGGATTTACATTTGAAATGAAGTTCAAAGATTTTCAGTCAGGATCTGAAAAATATATCTATACACCTTAGATGATCGAAAGCTCTGTTTATCTTCAGAGTACTTCTAAATGTTTGCGCAACAACAAGTGCGAGTCTATTTGCAGCGCCAGTCTCGCTTGCGTATACCCCCCCCAGCGTGACGGGGCTGGTTAGCTGCTATTTTACAACACAGAAGTGCTTTACAAGGTAATCAACTGTAAGTGAGTATATAAATTGAACGTGATTCGCTCCGTTCAATACGAGGATTTCCTCGGAGGTAATAGCGTACGGGTCACACCTCTTCCCATTCCGAACAGAGAAGTTAAGCCGTTCCGCGCCGATGGTACTGCCTGGGAGACTGGGTGGGAGAGTAGGTCGCTTCCGGGGATTTAATTTAGACGGCATATATAAACTATATGCCGTCTTTTTTTTTGCTGTATTTATAGAAAATGGAAGCCAATGCACCTTACCTTAAGTTTCAAGAAAATCATCAAGCAATTAGCCCCTAACTTTTTCCTAAAAGCCATGATGAAGTTCGAGTATCCTGTTCTTAAAATCCTTTACAAGTACTTTAGCAGACCAGTTACTCAACTTGAAACCGCTAAGGCAAAAACCCGCAGATTTAACGAAAAATTCTTTTCTAAGTATTGCAATGGAAGTGGCTTAGACATTGGCTATGGAGGAGACATTCTTATAAATGGGTGCCGGGGTTTTGATTTTGAGCATGGGGATGCACAGTATCTGAAAGGTTTAAAAGCTGAGTCCTTTGATTATGTCTATTCCGGACACACGCTTGAACACATGGTTGATGAATCCTTAGCTTTGAAGAACTGGTGGCGGGTAGTCAAATCTGGTGGGTATTTGATTTTATACATCCCACACAGAGACCTTTACGAAAAACGTAAAAGCCTGCCTTCACAGTGGAACCCGGATCACAAACACCTCTTTCTGTTAGACAAAGACGAGGAACCAGACACGGTCGGAGTAGTACCATTGATTGCAAAATCCCTAATTGGTTATGAAATTGAATATGCGAAGGTGTGTGACGAGGGTTATGTCAGTCATGGGCCAAACTCACATAGTGATGGGGAGTATTCGATTGAAGTTGTTTTGAAGAAGATGGGTTAGGAGTATTTTTTTAGCGCGAGCGTGAGAATATGAATAAATTACTAAGCATTTTAGTCCAACAGTAACATTCTTAACTTATTATATGGAAGTTTTGAATGTTGTAGTTTTAGTCTGTATATTTGATCAGTAAAAGTATGATGAATAGTGCGCACTTTGTTGATGCGTATCCATTAATTGAAAAGATATACAAAAGACGGGAAGTAAGGTGAACCATTCATGCATCCTCAATACGATATTTAAATGAAGGGAAATCAAATGAGAACTATTTCAGCAGTGCTACTCTTAGTTATTGCTTTGAGCCTATCCGCTCACGCTCAATGCCAAGTCGAGTGGAGCTACGAGGTCGAAGGCGTGTCACATATTGGTGCGCTGGCATACACGGGCTCATTTTATGGCAACTCCGATTACAACGGCGATGGAATAGCCGAGATTTTAATTTATTATTCAAGCGAAGACCAATTGAATTACCTGGTCGTGGATGGACGGTCACATCAAGAGCTCTTCCGCCTTCAGAATACTTCAACTCCTTATCCCCTGATAAATCTCGACAGCGATCCCGAACCGGAATTCATCACCTGGGAATCAGATCTAATTGAAATTCGATCCGGGGTGGATGGTACGGTGGAATGGACTGAGCGGAACTTGACTGGAATTACCAATGTTGGACACTTTGATGATTTTGACAATGACAGCCGTATTGAGTTTTTGGTTACAACTTTTAACGACAACATTGGAACAGTTTACGTTTATGGCTATCCCGGTCGAGGTGAAGGGGTGAAAGAAGGTGATGATCACAGCTTTCCGAATGAAACCGGATTGACCGCCGGACCGAACCCGTTCAACAACAACACAGTGGTAAAGTTCGTCTCAGAATCCCAAAGCGAGGCTGAACTCACCATTGTGGATCAGACCGGACGGATACTCATCCGCGATGCAAGATACCAACTGAAAGCAGGTGAAAACAATCTCACTCTATCGTCCATTCTTCCCGGCTATAACTCGCTCCCTGGTGGCGCTTACATTCTGAGAATCAATGCTGATGGACAGAACTCCACCATCAATTTGGTGAAATTGCCTTAAGTTGAAGTATCGAATCGTTTGTATTACATTGAAGTGTAGTCGTTAATTTAAAGAAGATCAACCTGTAATCTCTTATCTATACAAGATATCATTGTTGGAGCAAATGAGAAGATTGAGCCGCTTTTGTAAAGATAATGTTGATGGATGTAATGATTTGGATTCCTCTGTTTCAGCGGAACAAGAGATCTCTTACCCTGCCGGCTTTTTGCTATGGTGGGGTTTTTGTGTTTTTGATATGGCCCTTAAATTAACAGCAGATCTCGCGGATTACACAGATTATATTCCCGTTCACTAATCTGTGTAATCTAAGTAATCTGCTGTGAGGTTTTCTTTAGTTTTATGTTTACGAAAATATATTGGAGGAGCTAATGCCTAGAGAGATTCTGTTTATTTTGTTTGCTTTCGTTTTGTGGACAACTTTAGGACATGCGCAAACACACATTGGCGGTGAGATTAGCGGACGTTTGACTTTTGATGGATCACCATATGTTGTCGATCTGGATGGTGCTCGAGATTTTATCGTTCCTAATGGAGATACACTGATAATAGATGCTGGAGTGCGGATTGTCTTTCAAGAACGTGGTGGTGCCAGCTGTTTCGGTGTTATTATTGCCAACGGAACTGCCGAAAATCCAATTGATTTCACATCAGAGGAAGGCAATTGGTATGGAATATCGGTTGGGGATCCCGTTGACACTACAAAATATGAGAGCATATTCCGACATACATTGTTTGGAGCTTATGATTTCTTTATTCAAGGGCATGGTGCAGCTCTATATTGTGGAGGCTATTCTTGGATTTACGTGGATAACTGTCATTTTTGGGGTAATTGCGAAGCAATAATTGCTTCGAATTTCCATATTCAAAATTCGAGTTTTGGTAGACACGGTGAGTTTTTCAGCATCAGAATTGATGGAACTCCTGATGAGTCTTCCTACATTAGAAAGTGTGTATTCTTAGAGGAATGTGACAATCCTATTTACTCTCGACAAGGGGGATTTGCAGTAATTAATTGTCTATTTAATGGTCGTGGTTTCAATGTAGGTGATTCAGTAAATGTTGAAAACTGCATATTTCACAACTGTAACAATGCAATTATATTAGGGAATCCCGGCGACAATGATGCTTTCAGGATACCAAGAATAGTAAACAATATTTTCTTTTCTGAGAATGCCAATCACATTAACAGTTCAGAAGGAGCGAGCGCACCTGAGGGCTTTTCGGAATTAACTCAGACTAATTTAAATGCTGATTCTGTGGACGTCTATGGGAATCTCTTTTTAGATCCTCTACTTGTCGAAGAAGGTGAATTCCCTGAACCGTACTTTCTAACAATAGAATCTCCCTGTATTGATGCTGGTAATATGGGATCAGAATATGATCCTGATAGCACTTTCGCGGATATCGGTCCTTTCTTTTTCCCACAGGGGAATATTCGGTGTATTGTCGATAGTGTTGTTTTCGAGGGTGTTCAAACCGGTGAGAGACTGGAGCAGATCATCGAGATATCCAATGTTGGGTTGGTTGAATTGAATGTAAGTGATTATTACATAATCCCGGAAAATTCAGATTTTGTATATGAATTTGTAGAGGATGAAGTGTGGGAGGTTCCTCCCGGGTCTTCTTTTGAGATGTATGTGTGGTATATTCCTCGGGAGGAAGGGATATCTGAAGCGGTGTTTACAATAGAAACCGATGATCGGGACACACCGAACATTGAGGTAAACTTATTTGGTTCTGCACTGAAAGTCTATTCTGATTTATCCGACATTCCACAAAGCATTCTGCTTTCTCCTGCTTTCCCGAACCCGTTCAATAGCAAGACTCGAGTTTCTTATCAACTGCCTGGACTTCAAGTGGTGGATGTTTCCATTTATAATATGAGTGGTGAAAGGATTGCCACACTTGAACAAGTCAGGCGCCCCGCCGGATATTATGATTTGATGTGGGATGCCGCTGGCGTGGCTTCCGGGGTGTATTTTGTTCGGTTAATGGCGGGGGATTTTGTTGGGACTCAGAAGGTTGTTTTGGTGCGGTGATGGACAGCAGATTGCGCGGATTGTTTGCGACACTAAAATCTGCGTAATCCGCACAATCTGCTGTGGGCTATGAAAGGGCTGAAGATTTTCAGCCCCTACCGTAGAGACGCCTTCGTGAACATATGATCCGGAATATCGACATCAATATCTATCTTGTCAATCACATATTCCGTGCCTTTGCCTTTAGACAGCATATCCTTGAAACGCATTTTCTTGGGGTACCATCTGTCCTTCAACTTGATTACATTGAGGATTTCCAGTCGTTTTAGCAACTTGCCGCTTTTTGCGTAGCGCTCCTCTTTTAAACCTAACCAGCGTTCTGTGTCTACCCACATTTTGCGGGAATGGTATGATACATCTTCTCGATTAGCAGTCAGTTCAACTACCCAGCATTCGCGGTCATTGTATTGTTCCTTGCCGACTACTTTGGCATCGTAGCTTTTAATTAACTGGCTGTTCTCCATCATGTCTTCGTAGGACAGGTCGGATCCGTTCAGAGACTGGCGCAGCATATGACCGGATATTGTTATGATCCTGTCGGTTGGTTCAGGAGTGTACATCCACAGGTTGTCCTCCAGCATCAGCATCTTGACGCCCTTCTGACGTGGGGGGTGAAGGTATTCGACCAATCTTGTGTCAGCACCTTTTACCCAGCCCCTGGACTTGAAGCTCAGTTCCCGTCCACGTCTATCGAAAACTGTCATGGTTGCTTCAGTCATGGCCTTGTCAAGGTAGACGTTGTCGTCGATCATTTTCAGGATGTACTCGCCTGTGACTTCCTCTGCCCGGGAGGTCTGAGTTCCTAAAAAGCCGATTAACCCTAACAGGATGATGTATGTAATGTACTTTAATGTTTTCATTTTTTGTCCTGAATATTGATAATTTTCCGAGTGTCAGGTTAGGACACCTGACACCACTCTTTCGTATTTGCCTTCTTGATCACTTTCCAACTTCAATCACTCTTCAAGTTCCTTAAACAACTGCGCCGTTTGTCGTTTGAAGATTCCCAGACCGGAAAAAACTGCTCCGAATATGGTTGCCATGAGACCGGGAACAAATCCAATAAAAAAGCTCAATGGGGTTATTTTGGCGTGAAGAACCCCGGAGACCACCATATCCACCTGGCGCATGGCTTTTGTCATGTCGATGCCGACTTCCTGCAGGTAGTATGAAATTCCTAGTCCGATTGCTGTACCGATGACCGAACCGATAATGCCGATTACTATCGATTCGTAAACCATACCCAGATAAACGCGAGTTTTCGATTCACCCATTGCCAGCCGGACACCAAATTCGCCGTAGCGGCGAATGCCCTGTAACAATCCGGTATTCCACAACACAATGGACATTGCAAACACAAATATCATAATCAGAATTAAAACGAAGATTTTCGCGATTTTCAATGAGACACCTAATTGTGGATTATCGCTCAGGATGTTCATTGTCGTCGAATACTCGTTGGTTGTGTCTTCAAAAGCCGAGTTGAAATCGTTTTTTATTGTAAGAGCTTTTTTATCATCATAAACTAATTTTGGTTGGTAGCCGAGAATTTCACCTGACCATCCCATCATGTCAAGACCCCATCTGGCATCCTGGAGATCAACAACAATCAGATTACGATCCAACATCGGAATACCAAACTCAATCGTGCCGACTATCTCGAATTTGAATATTGCCATACCACCGGTGGCAGATCCGGTTACCAGCAGAGCTTCTGCGCCGATTTCCTGATTAAACTCTTCCAACAATCTCGCAGCAGCCAGAGCTTCGCCGGGTTTTTCAGGAAGTCTGCCTGATCGAAGTGCCTTATTCAGGTTCAGAAAATCTATATCCTGATCGTTTCTGCCCATCAGGTCTGTGGCGATTCCCATCACCGGGCCCTGTGAAATCGGATTTCCAAGTGAGTCGGAGAAATCGAGCAATCCTCCGAATTTGATGCGTTGCTCCCACAAGAGTTCGGGGTATCTTTCGCGAAGAACTGTTGTGACCGAATCTGCATTGTCAATAGCGAGATCATTCGGAAATTCACCAGCGAAATCGGCATAAGCCCGCGTTGTTACCTTAACATGACCGGTGTCGAATCGGGCGGCATCAGCAATAAACTGACCAAACATTCCAGTCATGTAACAATGCAGGGTTGTTGTAATCATAACGCCGATTAAGACAATCAGCACCGGAAAAAGGCTGCGGTGGCGGTCGCGCAGTAAACCCTTAATGTAAAATCCTATCATGACCACCTCCCGCGTAAAGCGTCAGTTGGTTTCAGTTTAACGACACGTCTCACCGGCAGGAAACTCACCAGAGTAATAAAAAACATGAGGATAAAAATCGTTCCAAACACCAGTTGCGGCGAGTACTCGGGATAAACAACCGTCGGAATGGCAAATCCACCGCCCTCTTTTAAGTTGCCAAACCGAAAACCGGTTGTCATTGTCCAATAGCATATGGGAGCTCCCCACGCAAAGGCTACAACGACCGATAACAAGCCCTGCAATGCGCCCTCGAGAGTAAAGGTTCCAACAATTTCTTTTCTTGTCATACCAAGGGCCATCAACATTCCCATTTCCTTTCTCCGCCTGAACACTGCCAGCATTTGGGTGTCGAATATCGCCAGCAATCCAAGGCTTGAGAGCAGCACGTACATAATCATCCAGAATATGTCACGACCTTTCATGACATTTATCATGTCTTCGAGCAGCTTTTCGGGCAGCATGAAATAGAATTGTCCAAACTCACCGATCTCAACATCGAATCCTTTACGAACAGTGATAACAGTCGCCTCGCCCGGCATTTGCATTGCTTCACGCAACGACTCGATGGGAATCCAGATTTGACCTGCATCGATTGATGGTGCGATAGTGTTCATGATTTCAACTATCTCAACATCGGTTGCATCAAAAGTTCCATTTGCATCACGCCATCTCATGGTGATAACATCACCCTTCTCAATTTCGCCAGCTTCTGCCATCCTTGTCCCGATGAGTGCCGGGATTAAATTAGGATTTCCATTCTCGAGTACATGCGAGGGTAGCGGGATGATATCCTGATCAGTCTTCACGCCTTTTATCATTAGGGATATCATTCGCCCATGGGGATAAATCGCGCCGAGAGTTGTCAGGATCGGAATTGCGTTGCCATCGTCGATGATCTTCTGAACATCTGGTGAGATCTTACCGTGACTCTGTTCCAGTGTTAAGGGATCGAACTTATCGTATTCCTCGTGCCAGAACTGCCCACCGGCATATTCGATGTCAATGATAGCGTCGAGAGCCTGCTGATTAACACCATCGTAAAATCCCTGCACCCAGACAATCACGACGAATGCCAGAGATAATACCGCAACGTTAAGCCATGTCTTTAATCCCGCTCCAAGGACGTTGCGAAATGCAAGCCTTAAAACAGTCATGATTGGCTCCCTTTGTTCAGCCCATTTGTTACCATAGGAACATCATCAATCACTCGTCCGTCCTCCAGGGTGATTTTTCTCCGCAGGTATTGAATGACTTTTTCGTCATGAGTCGCGAAAATAAAGGTCGATTTCAGCTCTCTGTTGAGATCAACCATCATTTTTAGAACATTGTGCGAATTCTTTGCATCGAGGTTTGCGGTTGGCTCATCTGCCAATACAATTTTAGGCTTCTTTACCATTGCGCGAGCGATTGCAACCCGCTGCCTTTCACCACCCGAAAGATTGACCGGCTTGGATTTGACCTTATCCGTCAATCCCACCCATTCCAATGCTTCCATAACCATCTGTCGACGCTCTTTGGTTGGCAGTCTTAGCAGCAGCAGAGGGAACTCAACGTTCTCAAAGACGTTATAAACTGGCAGCAGGTTATAAGTTTGGAAAATGAAACCGAGGTGTTGGTTGCGTAACTCGGCAGCTTTCCCGTGACTGAGCTGGCTAACTTCAGAATTCATCACATAGGCTTCTCCCTCGGATGGATCGTCCAGTGCGCCTATGATGTTTAATAATGTCGTTTTACCTGAACCACTGGGACCGACCAAACCGGTGAATTCACCTTTATCGAATTCGAGGTTGATATCGCGCAGTGCCGTGAAGAATCCCTTGCCGACAGGGAATTTTTTCACCAGGTTTTCGGTTCTGATCAACTTTGAATTTTGCATGTTTTTGCTCTTTGTTTTTGTTGTTCAGTAGGTTAGACATTCTTGTCTGACCATTCGCCCAACGGGCGAATTCGTGATTTTATAAAACACTTTCATGTACGTCATGTTCACGCTTCGGGTGAGGACAGGCAGGCATGCCTATCCTACTGAATCCGGTATGAATGTGTATTCATAATCTTCAGGTAGTTCAACTATCTCCGCTCTTATCGGGTTTTCAAAAATGTAATTCCACTTTTCCAAAAACTCACTTTCGTTCCTGAGTATTCTGTCATGACTTTCTGGTTGCCAGACTTGTCCGTTCCTTTGAAGGTGCTCATTGATCTTTCTTGCACTATATCCTTTAATGGTCTTAAGAATATCAGACAACTCGTGCCAATTTCCAGAGGATTTTTCTAATGGATGCATAATTGCATGAACGTGATCTGGCATTACAACTGCAATATGAAGAAGAATTCGAGATAAATGAAAGAATTTCAATGCGTCAAGTGTTATTTTTCTGCACTCGGGATCAAGTTCATTCAAAACTGTATTGAATGTAACATAGTAAACACCTCCATCCATTCTCCAGTGTGGTAGATGTCTTCTTGGTTTTCTAAGTTCTGACACAATTAATCCAGTTATCTGATAATCCAATCATATGAATTGTTACAATTTGATCGCTCTTCGAGCGAGGACAGGCAGGAATGCCTATCCTACTGGCAATCATATTTTGTCTTGCTGTTAATAATTCCAAACAATCATCACCCCACCGCCATACCCTCTGCCGAGACCACTCCGATTTGATATCGCCACCAATTCTCTCGAATCAGGATACCTGTACACGCTAAAATGCAGGTCAATCGTTTCATAGTTCCTGCGCCAGTCGAAATACAGGAATGCCTTTTTCATGTCCCAATCCCAATATCCCATTAACATCGGGGTGTCTTTGAAACTAACGGGCATATTCATCATAACTGCAGATGTGTGGGAGTCCATACCAGATTCGAGTAACTCGCCCGACTGGTTAATTGTGAGATGTTCTACCATACAGTATAAACCGCTGCCAATTGGTAGAGTGTAATCTATTCCAGTGGTTAGCATTTTAGTCCACTGATGTCGAATTCGTTCATGATCGTTATTAAGAGCAACAGCTTCAAACCAGACTCCAACCTCAATGTCCCATCTCCCATCTAATGCAAAACGACTCTCTGTGTAACGAGGATCGTATAATTCGTCCCGGCGGTCCAAAATTGCAGTTTGTCTTTGGTGGAAGGTCACTGCAATTTCACCTCGTGGGACAGGATATTGTATTCTTCCACCATAACCAGGTTCATCTCCTATTGTCGGGTAAGGATCAATGCCTTTTAACTCATCATTCTTATAAAGCCCCCACAACCAGAGATTCGCATTATTGTCCCAGAATCGGCGAAATAGTGCACCCCACACACCATCGGTTTGGCTTGTTGGATCACGAGGATCTATTTGATCGAACCAGCGTAGTGATCGCAAAAGTTGGGCTGGACCGAAATTTATTTTCTGCAGCCCAATTCGAAAATCGGAGCGATTAGTGGTTACTCTCAATTTCAATCTGTATAGCTTTGTATCAGAGTATGTCTTACTGTCTCTGATTGTTTCCCATAAGTTGAAGGAAACATCTGTATCGATTGATAGCCCGTTATTAAATTTTCTGACCAGAGACCATTCGGGAATGTAACGAGCACTGAATTGATGGGTCTCAGTGTCTTCATAAAAGGTCGACTCTGTCCATCCCGAGACCTGACCCTTGAAGCCGAGTTTGACTTTATGGTTGTCAGCTCTTAGATCGCCTATTGACAAACTAACTAGGATAACCATGACAACACAGATGGGGGGGTGGCTAATTATCATCGTTTTGCTCCCGTTTACCGAATATTCCATAGAAAATGAATTCGTTCATTGTGCGTGCCATTTCAGAGTTGTCCGGGAATAGCATTCTCACCTCCGGATCCTTAATTAACTCGCGGATTTTAAGGGTCAATGTCAGGATTACTTCAGGTCTCAGGTCACTACGAATATTTCCACTTGCTTGCTCTTTTTGGAAAAAGTCAATGAACAATGCCATGAAGCGTTTCAGAGTAGTCTGAATCAACTCTCCCAGATCAGCCTCAGAATCGAGCAAATCGGTCACAAATGCTTCCCCCCAATACTCAACCTGTTTGAGCTTGTAATCGATCATCTCCTCAACTTTATCAGTCAGAGGACGATTGCTTTCGATTAACTCCGAGAACCATTTATATCCAATTTCATAGTTTTCTATGAGAAGGTGTTTGACAAGTTCGATCTTGTTGGGAAAATACTTATAAAAAGTCGCCTTTGATATAGATGCGGCTTCACACAACTCTTCAACCGTGACCCTTTTAAAGCCATATTTTCGGAATGTCTCGAAAGATGTGCTCTTAATGTGTGACTGTTTTGCAGTCTGGGTGTTCGAAAGTGAACTGTCAGGCATAAAAATAAACCAATGTGTTAGAACTAGACGATATTTACTTATAATCTATGATATCGTATAGTTAATGTCAAGTCGTTTGCGAAAAACATCATGTCAATGTAAAACTATGGGTAGATTTAGTTAATTTGGAAGGCAATTAATTAATATTCCAACTGAAATGTTTTCTAAACTCTTACTCAAACCCTATATTACAACTATACTCAGTCAAAGTACTCCATGTGTATTTCAGGTTTATAAAATGGGACCGGGAGTTTCTGTATGTGGTTTTTCTTGGTGTTGGGGTGGGTTATTTCCTTTCTGGTTTATTTGCATGCCAGAAGGAAGTGGAGTGATCACGAAATTGAAAGGTTGTTGAATAATTTTGCTGGGTTCTATTTCGGGTTTTATGTTCTGACCCTGATTCTTTCAGGTGTAATGTCGCTTGTACTGATTGGGTTTGGAGTTTTCAAGTTCAAGCCACATCCAGATCCCATAGAACATTTGATGATTGCATTCACGACGAGTATCCTCACGACATGGATAGCAAAATTCCGGTTGAAGCAACTTCACCGCCCAGGTCTGTTAGTATCTTTACTGATTATTCAAGTTTCAATATATACACTGCTTGTTGTTTTGCATACTCTGTTTTAATACTTCACAAACCAAATATGGAGGAGTAACAATGGATATTCAGGAACATGAGAAGAAGTTTTTAGAGAAACTGCTGGAATACAGAAACGCTGATCCTGATTCATATTGGCCGTTCAGGCTGATACAAGTCTACGCTGGTGCAACAGGATATGATGCTGACAAATTGGCTAAAAAATTGACCGATGAAGAGCTGATTATGTATCATGAGAAAGCAGAGGATTGCATCATGATAACGGATAAAGGTGCTGCAATATTGACCGGTTCTTGATTTGCTGATAATGTTTGAATGAAACCTCGGTTGATGTGAGTTTTCTTTACCCACCACTAAACTGCCTGTAAAATCCGATTTCGATCTTGTTTTGATGGCTATTATTTGTTATTTTAAATAATGGACATTACTTTTTTACGACTGCGTGCGAGATGAAATCGTTAATAGCGATTATTGTCTTGTCTGTGCAACTAAATCTCTTCGCAGGGAATGTACAGAGCAGCTCAGGATCAGGTTTATCTGAACTTCCGACAATGAGAATTCGGAATCAGGTTCACTCTGTTCATGCAAAAAAGCCCGTATGGGTGAGTTCGCTTCAGTCTTCAACTAACAACAAAAAGCGGGAAATGATCAAAAAAAGACCAGAATGGAGGCGGTGGGTTGAGCCGGCTTTAGTTACAATATGTGCAGGTACAACCGTTTATATCATGTACAGTGCGCGAGGACGAAAATGAACAGTCGCTTCCTGTACACGGCATTAATTAGCATATTCGCAATAGCCATGATCATTGGTTGTGCGCCTAAACCAGTGTTCGATGAAATGCAACCAGATGCTATCTATCGTTATCTCGTAGAGCAATTTGAGAAAGAGAAGTACTTTAGTGCCTCGGAAGGTTTGGCATACTTTACCCTCCATTATTCCGGTCATGCAGTTGTCGACAGCGCGCAATATATGCTCGGTCAGTGTCATTTTCATATGGATGAGTATTTGCTGGCTGCTGACGCATTTGAGGAATTATCGAGAAGGTTTCCAAGCAGTCCTCTAGTTCCGGAAGCCATGTTTATGATCGGGCAGTGTTTTTGGGAGGTTTCACCAAAGTTCTCTCTCGATCAAGCATATACTTTACGGGCAATTGATGCCCTCCAGGCTTTTATTGATTATTTTCCCAATCACACGCTTCGAGTTGCTGAAGCACAGGTAAAGATCGGAGCATGCCGCGAGAAACTTGCCCACAAACAATACTCGAATGGTCTGATTTACCAGAAGATGAAAGACTTTTCAGCCTCAATCATATACTTTCAGGGAGTGGTCGATCAGTATTATGATACGCCCTGGGCGGCAAAATCCGGATTTATGATAGCCGAGAGTTTCCGGAAAAATACCCGGTTTGATGACGCTATTGAAGGATATCGGTTATTCCTGCAGAAATACCCGAATCATGAGTGGAGTACTCGAGCCAAGGTGGCGATTGATGATACAATTGCACAGAGATCAGTCTCTGAAAAATCGGGATAGTATTAGTGTCTCGAAAAAAGAGGATCGGTATTTTTGGTGGCAGTTTTGATCCGCCGCATATAGGGCACTTGATTTGTGCACGGTCTGTTGCTGAAGAATTAGAACTTGATCAGATATTAATTATTCCGACGGCGGTTCAACCGGGCAAACCAAATGGATCAGTAGAAAGTACTGAAGATCGCTGGGAGATGGTGAAAGCGATGACTTCAGGCGATAGTCTTTTTAAGCCTCTCAAAATTGAGATTGAGCGGGGAGGGACAAGTTATACCGTTGATACTCTCAGAGTTTTAAGGCAAGAGTACCCCGTTGAAGATGTAGATTTGTTCTTACTCCTCGGCTTTGATTCTGCTAATGGAATTGAGAAATGGCGGGAGCCTGATGCTGTAACTGATTTGGCGCAACTTGCCGTGATGCAAAGAGTTGGGGACACCAGCGATGGTCTGCCCAAACCTTGGTGTGACAAAATGATTGTGGTGAACACACCTGTAATTGAGATATCATCGACTAATATCCGGCAGAGGCTAAAACATAAACTTCCAATAGGGATGATGACTGGAGAAAGTGTCTTGATGATCATAGAGAAAAACAAACTCTATTCTCAATGACAGGATTTGATTAAACTAAAACTTGACTTCACAATAAAATGTGCTTAATTTTCTTTTTTTGCGCTCAACTTTTTAAGCCTTTTTTAACACTGTATATCTTTCTAAGACAAGTTTTTATATCAGTGTTGTGAGTGCAGGTGGTGAAAAGACAGAAATAATTAATTTGAAATAATAAATCGTAGGTTTTTAACTTACGAGATGCAGGCTTTAAATTTAGATTCGAGACGCTATCTCAAAAAAGCTTTTGCATTCATGATTCGTGATTAAAACAGGTTACACTGTTTGATCATAACAACTTTGAGAATGTCTCAGATTAGGATTATCAATTTACAGGAGAGAAAATGAGAGTAGGTGTTGCATTTTTTTTGGTTGCATTACTGTTAGTATCAGCTGTAACAGTAAACGCAAACCAGTTCGGCACTGAAGCACAATGTGTAACGATCGGTTCAGACGGGCGCGAGTATCCGGGTCATGGACCTCAGCGCGATCCAGTTGGCGATGACTGGATTATGTATGACAACGGTGAACCATCAGGTCTTATTGTGGGTAGGTCATATTGGTCAAAAGTTACTTTTACCCCGGTAAGTACTTTCAGACTTCAGGCAATTCACGTCCTTCCCCTGAATCAGGGACCAAATAACGATGAATCCATGCAGGTCAGAGTTTATTCAGAAGATCAAGATAACAACGGTTTAGTTGAACTTCTTTATGAAACCACAATTGATGAGGTAAACGAGTTTGCTAATGATGCAGAACACGTGATTTTGCTTGAGGAAGACGAATTTGTTGAGTTCGATGCAAATGAGAGCTTCACAATTATGTATGATGCTCCAGGTGGACCATACAATGCTGGTCAAAATGGAGCGGGTTGGTGGAATATCTATGACGGTGCAAATAATGGTCGTCGCAGTTTTTACAACGTAATTGATGATTTCGGTGATGAGCCTTCAGACAGTCACGATGACTGGATCGATTTGAATGGTGACTTGATCCTGCGTGCCAATGGAACTTATCTTGATGCTTTTATTGATCTTGAGCTCATTGCACTATACAATGAAAATGATAACTGGTTGGTGATTCCCGAATCAGAGCAGATTTTCACTGTTGATGTAATGAATAACGGCGATGATGTTGAATTTAGTGTTGTAACATTCCAGGTAATGAACCTTGACGGTGATGTCGTTTGGGACAATCAAGTCATTGTTGATGCGATTGGTGAAGGTGATGAGGTTTCCGTATCCGCCGAAGAGGCATGGACCGTTCCTGCAGATCTTGGTAATTATCAAGTATGGTGTATAGTTGAAGCAGAAGATGATGCAAATGATGAGAACAATCAAGCCGCACTAGATCAGGTTGCATGTAATCCCTATTCGGAAGAAGACATAGACCAGTGGATTAGCTTCACAGACGGTACAGTAGAAACTTCGACCGCATGGAATGAAGATTCCGGCTGGGCAGTTGCATTCCATCACCCCGGTGAAGGTTATGATCCCATTCAGTTGGACGCTTTCCGGGTTCAAGTCTGGGTTGAGGCTGATGCTGAAATAGAACTGGATTTCAACATCCATATCCTTGATCTTGAAGCTCGTTTGGTCACCCCAATCTGGGTAGGAACGGCAACTACAACAGGTCAAGGTGAAGACCTGTTAGGTGGAACTGTTGAGTGGGTTGAAGTATCCCCCGAGTGGGAAGACGAAGAACTTAATTTCTGTGGTGTCGGTAAAGCCTTTATGGTTACCTATTTCTATGATAATGAGACACGCTTCCCGCAGGATACAGATCCTCCATTTGCAGGAACAAATTCAATAATGCCGTCCGCACATCTGAACACACAAGATGATGGTCAGGGCTACGGTTTCTCCAATTCAGGAGATTACCCGATTGAAGCGCAGATAAGTAAGTTTGATGGTGTAATTCCTGGTAAACATCTCGAGATTACTCCTGAAGCAATAGACTTTGGTTTTAATCTTGAACTCAACACCGATTACGTAATTGAAGCAGAATTTGCTTCGGTTGGTAGCGAAGATGTAAATGTTTCCAATATCCGGATTTCACCAACACTAAATGGCATTGTTACAGTTGAACCCAGTCGTGATATTGATATCCCATCTGGTCAATCAGCAATTGTCACAATAACATTCAACGCCTCTGAAGATATCACGAGTGACACGCAATTATTGGTTTCCAACGATACGGAAGACGCTCAGATTCGCTGGCCATTTATGGCTTCAACCGGTGGCGCTCCTGGTGCTCATCTTGAAACAGCAGAAATGGATCTTGACCTTGGCTACAACCTTGCAATGAATGAAGATCACGTAATTGTTGGTACTTTGACTGCAAACGGTGACGAAGCCGTTCATGTCAATACCATTATGATTCCCGAAGAATTTGCCAACATGATTACAGTTGATCCTGCTGGTGACTTTGATATTGAATCAGGTGCTTCAGCTGAAGTCACATTTACATTCAATACGGCTGAAGAAATTGAAATAACAACCTTCATTGAAGTTGACAATACATCTGCAGACTCGGATGTTGGCTGGAACTTCCATGCCGCATCAATTCCGATGCCTCCGATGATGGAAGTTGACCCTGAAGAACTTATGTTCGGTGTTGATCTTGTTGAAAACGAAGATTACGTTATTGATGCGACAATCTCCTCAACTGGTGATGAAGCACTCGTAATTGAAGGTTTCACAATTCCTGAAGGAATGGGTGACTTTGTCACATTGACATTTGAGGGTGACCTTCCGATAACCTTAGATCCGGAAGCTACACTCGCAGTCACAGCCACCTTTAACGGTGCTGAAGTCGGAAACATTGACGACAACATCATTATTGTCAATAATTCAGTAAACATGGCTGATTTCGAATGGCATGTTCGCGGTTCAGTGTTTCCTGATGATGTAACAGAAGCCCCAGTGGTTCCCGCATACTACGGATTATCACAGAATTATCCGAATCCATTTAACCCGCTTACCACGATTGATTTCAGTCTTGGCCAGTCGGGCGACGTCACACTTGGTGTCTTTGATCTGAGTGGTCGTCAAGTGCTTGAAGCTGTCAATGCCTACATGCCTGCTGGTTCTCATTCAGTTGAGATCAATATGGCAGACCTGTCAGCCGGTACTTATCTGTATCGCCTGCACAGTGGAGAATTCACAAGCACCATGAAAATGGTTCTGATGAAGTAAGTTTGATTCTTAAGGCATTTGCCTTTGATGTATATAAAAATCCGGCTGGTCGCGTGAGCGATCAGCCGGATTTTTTTGTTTGATTTTAGTTCTGTTGGGTTTAAAGTGCAATCATAACAGAGCTTGATTGTGATTTCGTATTTGTGAAGTGATTGTTCAGCTTCGCGTAGGGGCCAATTTATTGATCCCTCTCATCTTACCACCAATAAGGGCTTGATAAATCAGCCCCTACGCGAAATTACTTCTACGCAGCGTTATAAACTCCAGCCTCAAATTTTCCGAATGATCTTTTTTCTTATGTTTGCAATTCTCCGATTTCAGTATTACATTAAAACGAAGTTATGATTTACGATACGAACAAATGGTTAGATTGAAAGTATCCGCATTTATCAGTGTGCTGCTCCGGGGAAAAGACAATGTTTTTTATTTTTTAATTTGTAATTTAAAACAACCGTTTAATATCACAATCCTACCCGGTACTCCGGATCAGGATATCTCTGTTCGCCCTGCCAGCCTTTGTGCTCTGGTGGGGTTTTTGTGTTTAGTGGTGTTGTAACACTATTTAAAAGTAATTTCATTTAGGGGCTGATCCCCGATCAGGTTCGAGGAGAAGTTTGTCAAGCCCATTGAGTCCAATATAAAAAAAAAGAAAATTCGAAGGGATAAAATTTTAATGCAAAAAATAATGATTTCAATAATTTGTTCGCTGATTTTTATAGCCTGCTTAAATAACGGGCTATCAGCACGGGAATGGTCTGAACCGATTCGTTTGACAAGTGTTTATGATAATCTTCTGCATCATAATTTTGAGGTGGAAATAGACAGTGAAGGGAATTTACACCTCCTGTATTCCATATCCAGGCACGAAAATCAGCGAGATAATTTTAGATCGGTGTACCAGAAAATGGATCAGGAGGGGAATATTATTGTCGGACCACTATTTTTTTTCCCGGACTCTACCTCTGCCTATCCCGATTGGAAATTGATGTGCCTTGATGATAATGATAACGTTTATATCATTATTTACAACGGACGCGGTAGCTTAGATAACCGATGGCATAGATTTCTGGTTATTGATCCAAATGGCGAAATGATCATTCAACCCAGGAGGCTTGAGGGCTTGCGAAACGCTTGGTATGGATATCATGTAAATCCAGGATATAATACTAGTGATGGAAGACCTCGTTTAGTTTACAATCAAAGAGACTCTCATTTGGTGTATGCATGCCTTTCAAGAGACAGAAATGAAGAAAACGAACCCGTTGCCGATAGGATAACTTACACAAGACTGACTCTCGAGGGAGAAGTTATAGACAGCACTTTCAGTGTAGTCACGTTTGACAGGATGGCAATATGTCGAGCTAAAAGTAACCTGCTCGAGGTTGATTCGCAGGGAAATATTTACCTTCAGTGGGGATTGTGGGATGGACCTAACTGGTATTCGCAAATGATCTCCAAATATGACAGGAATAATCGAGTAGTTTTTGACCAGATGGATATCAGGTCCATTGACGGCAATGTAAATTGGAATGTCACTAACGATTTCATTGTTGATTCGGATGAAAATGTTTACCTGAATATGCTAATGCTCGACGAAAATCAGGAAAGTGGGATAGTGACAGGATTGAAACTTAACTCTTATCTCGAGATTGAGTGGCAGCGTCGTATTTGCGAAGTAGATCCCCTTTTTAACTTTGGTCAAATTGCCTTAACCAATAATAGTATTGCCTTGACCCATACAACAGCTCCGATATCTTTTATCTCGTATGATTTTGACGGTGATGTAAAAGACTCTCTGGAAATCATTGATCTGAATGAATATGTCGCTTTTGAGGCAATGTTAAGATCATGGAATAATCAGTTGTTTTATGTTTTTCGGGGATCGAACAACAGAGATCGAAACGACAACACATTTGACATGTTTATGGTCAAGGATGCACCTCTATCGATAATCACTCCACATAATAATTACCCAAAAATTACTTCATTCGCTTATTGTTATCCCAATCCGTTTAACAATATCCTGAATGTAGTTTTTAATCCCTCATCGTTAGGTATTTGGCGGATTGTTATGTTCGATGTACAGGGCAGATTTATCCTGGAAAAAGAATGCAACATTGAAACAATTGGCGGTAATACGATACAATTTGATATTGGAAATACTGTTGGTACTTCATTACCATCGGGGATTTATAATTTGGTACTATATTCACCGGAAGGTGTAGTTAAAAAAAATCTGACCAGTATACGATTACAATAATCTTGTATTTCTGGTTAATAAATTGGGTACATTTTTGTCCCACAACTTGTAGATAGAACCACGCTAATTTTGTAAATTTCAAACAATACATGGAGAAGCCATTGTGTTGTCGGTCAAGATATGAATATCCAGCCACGGCATATCCTCCCTCAGCAGTAGCAAAAATATCGAAGAACTCGTCCCTATCATTTTGACCATCAAAGAACCTTATCCATCTGTTGACTGGTTGGGCTTGGAGAGAGGAAGTAAATATAACGCAAATTACTATCAAAAAAAGCGGAACAGAGGCAGCTATGCCTTTTTGAGGAGAGATCGACTTTTCCAAATCATATTTAGTCATTGTTTACTCTTTTAAGTAACTGATAGATTACAGAAGAAACAGAATTCACAGGTTGAAGGTGATCAAGATTATATCATACATGAAATATTTTGAAGCTAAGCAATAATTATCGTGTTGTCAATAGGCCAAATTAGATCCTTACCATTCAATCGGTTAAGATTTGCCATAATGTGTCTATCCGGATTAATAGTATGATGTCTCGTTGAGCCTGACTGTTCTTTCCTAATTTGTATAACTAACAATCGTTACAATTTATCTGAAAAAGTTTTCTTGAGACCAGAGACCTAATATTTCGTTTGGATTTCTTAAAATTTTGTTTTTATTTGCGTATAAGAAAAGCAATTTGGTATTTCAACCGGGTAAATGTCTACAAGCATAAAAAGAGTCTTCGGAGCTTTAATCGTTTTAGCCGCACTCCTGTTTACAGGCACAGTCGGGTATATGATATTCGAGGACTGGTCACCTCTCGAGTCGCTCTGGATGACGGTAATCACTATGTCAACTGTGGGGTTTGGCGAGGTACATCCACTTGGACAAGGTGGTCAGCTACTCACGATTGTGATCATACTCTCAACACTTTTAGTCGGATCTTATGCTATAGGTAACATCAGCGCTTTTCTCATAGGCGGAGAGATTGCAGCAATCCTCAAGGATAAGAAAATGGAAAGAAACATAGAACGTCTTCAAAATCATGCAATTCTAATCGGTTACGGAGCGGTCGGCCGAGAGGCTGCACGTACATGGCAGGAGAAGGGACTTATAGTAATTGAAAAGGATCCCGATCTGGTCCATAGAGCACAGAAAGACGGATATATGACTGTTGCAGGTGATGCAACTGACGAAGAGTTGTTGATATCTGCCGGGATTAAACGCGCCAAAGGACTTATGATTGCTATTGGGTATGTAGCAGACACTGTACTGATTTCTCTTACAGCGCGTGAGCTCAATCCCGAGATCAATTTGAGCGCGAGGATAGATGATGCTCATGCAGTTTCGAAACTCAGGAGAGTTGGGGTCAAGAACATCGTTCTGCCAAGTCAGATTGGGGGAAGAAGGTTAGTCGGTTTCTTGAAGCAACCACGAATTGTCGATTTTCTCGACATGGTTATGGAGCAGGAAGAGCTTTCACTCAAACTTGAGGAAGTTGTCATCGAATCCGGTGCAGGTCTGGTGGGAAAGCACTTGAGTGAGTCAAATATCCGTGAGGCATCCGGAGGGGCACTTGTAATGTCGATTTTCCAGCCGGATGGCAAACATCTTGTTGCTCCGCCACCTGATTATCTCTTGCAAGCCGAAGATATACTCATTGTTCTAGGGACGGACGATTCGCTACGGAAAGTCTGTGAACTTGCGGAATGTTGCAGGTGAGAATGAGGTGGGAGGTAGGATAGGCATTCCTGCCTGTCCCTCACGCAAAGCGTGAGTCAAAGTAAATGATTGTGGATCAATGAATCCGTCTACCGACGGATGGTCGGGCAGGAATGCCCAACCTACGGGAAATGAAACAAAGATTAATTAAATATTTTGACAAAACAAAAAGCTTTTGGCCGGCGCGCAGTCGCCGAGCTCTTGAACAGTAACCTCGAGGTTCTTGAGGTATTTTTTCTGACCGGTGGAAAGGGAAAGGAATTCTTTGACATTCTCCAATCTGCCCAGGAAAAGAAACTGCGGATTGTTAAAACCAGCAGACATGAGCTCGACCGCATTGCAGGTGTAGATAAACACCAGGGTGTATTAGCATTTTACAAAACACCAGAGATGATGACGATGGATGATCTGGTTGAGCTCGGCAGTAAAGGGGAATCGGGTCCGATTGTTATTCTCGATGGTGTTGAGGATCCGCACAATCTTGGTGCGATAATTCGGTCGGCTGAGGTGTTTGGCGCGCTGGGAGTTGTGATCAGGCAACGGCGTGCTGCCAAGTTAAACCCGGTTGTTGTTAAAGCTTCTGCCGGTGGTGCATTAAGGTTGCCTGTTGTTGTTGTCGTAAATATTGAACGCACAATTCGCAATCTCCAACAGGATGGGTACTGGGTTTATGGACTCGATATGGGTGGCGATAAAACGATCTGGGAAACTAAGCTTTCCGGCAATATTGCTCTTGTCATGGGAAGTGAAGGTCGTGGGTTGGGGCGACTCGTTCGTGAGAGATGTGATGATCTGATTTCCATACCTCAGTCCGGGAAGGTTTCATCTTTAAATGTCTCGGTTAGCACAGGAGTGGTTCTTGCTGAATGGATGCGACAGAGGTGGAAGTCAGAGGTTTCAAGCGATTAGGCATCGGTAGAGGTTGCGTTCAATATAGCTTTTTGGTAATTTTTGAACTGCCGATGAATTTATGGCGGTTGGTTTGTGTAGGTTTTTTTTAGGTGTTTTTGTGCCACGTCGATTAAACGTAATTATAGTCCCTGATGAAGGAGCTTCGCCGAGAAGGTACAGTTTATCCGTTTTCTGGCTAAAGTTTTGGGGATTTGTTGGAGTTATTGCAGTCATTGGAATTGTAATTGGAGCGAGTAGTTGGGGATTTCTTGCTCGCAAATCGCTTGATTACAACCGGATTACATTGGACAATGAGAGGTTATTGGTAGAGAATAAGAGAATTGTCCGTGTTGCACAGCAGGTGGACCAAAGCCGGAAAATACTATCTCAGATAGTACGTTCGCTTGGTGGTCACTTGGATATAGGCAGACCATTAGCTAATGGGGATTCCATATATTTAGAAGATGTGTTTTCAGAGGGTATGCTCGCTCCAAAACCGCAGGAACCTCTCAAGGTCCACAATGTAAACAATACTTCCCGCAAGCAAATTAGTTCATATGGTATGCCAACTCATGTACCAATAAAAGGATTTATTTCTCAAGAGTATTTCGTTGACCATCTATTTCCGCAAAGAAACCATCGCGGAATCGATTTTGCCGGGAAAACAGGCTCTCCAATTTCTGCAGCTGCCGATGGTCGAGTGATCTTTGAAGGATGGACCCCATCATTTGGCAATTTCATTCTCCTCTCGCATGCAGAAGGGTATCTCACATTCTACGGTCATAACCAGATAAATCTAAAGAGAATCGGAGAACACGTAAAGCGCGAAGAGCCGATTGCATTGCTTGGGAATTCGGGATATTCAAGCGCCCCGCATCTCCATTTTGAAACCTGGAAGGATGGTGTTGCACTTAATCCTCTCGAGCTTATGCCCCATGTAAAAGAGATGAGTGAGTAGGTATGAATTGTTGATAATTCTGATGTTAAGAATTAGAACTTGTGATATATATATTTTTTGTAAAAAAGTTCACAAATTCCAGACTTGAGCTTGTTTATCTGCTCGGCAATCATTAGATTATTCTTCTAATTAGTTCCAGTTGAAAATATACAGAACGGTTCCTTTTGGGCTGACAAAACACTTCGTTTGTGTTTTCAATAGCTTCGCTAACAGATGTTTTCAGCAGGACTAATTTTTTTTAGCAGGTAACAACCGGTAACGTTAATACGTGTCAAGACAGAAATCATTTAATAACTCTTCAGGTGATCTTTCCACGATCATTGGTCAAGATGCAGAATTGGAAGGCCAGTTAAAGGTTAAGGCATCCATGCGCATCGATGGACAGGTAAAGGGAGAGTTAGAGGCTGCCGATACAGTAACAATTGGATCTGAGGGGAATATTAATGGTAATATTTCCGCCAGAGACATAATTGTCGGTGGGCGGGTAACTGGAAGTCTCAATGCAAGCGGTAAAATAGTTCTTGAATCAGAATCCAAGTTAGACGGAGATCTCAAGGCGAATCGGTTGATTATTGAAGAAGGGGCTATTTTTAACGGGAATAGCAATATGAGAGGTGACAAGCCTGCTGCAAAGCCGGGTAAACCTTCTCAAATCGTCCTGACAGAAGATTAAGCACCCTCTTCCTGAGATAATCGACTAAGTTGGAATAAGCTCTATCTGTTTGCAGATGGTGATGTTATCGAATTGTTTTGATATATTCATTTTTTCACAATATCTGCATGGAAAAAATATGCCGTTAGAAGAACATTGGTCGGGAGCATTCAGATACTCGAACCTTGGTTTAACTTTCGCGGCAACCATACTGATTTGGTTCTTTGGTGGATATTGGTTAGACGGTAAGTTGGGAACCTTGCCTCTTCTAACGATTTTAGGAGTGGTTATTGGTGCAGTTTCCGGATTTGTTTATCTTATTCGCGCATTAAACCAGATGAACAAAGAACTGGAAGAAAATGAAAGACCTAAGGATGAGAGCGTAAGTTAGCACATGGGTAAGAGTATATGGGTTCTTGTACCAGGGATATTAATATTTGCCATTTGGTTTGTTTTTATTGGTGATTTTAGTTTTACCCAGGATAAGATAAGTGGATTGCTATTGGCATTGGTCGCTTTTCTTCCAGTGTTTATAACTCTAAATCGCAGTCTCGGCAAGAAATCCCCTGAATGGTTGTACGGTGCATTTGTCATAGGTTTTTTTTTCAAGCTTCTGGTATTGTTAGGTGGTATCTGGTTAGGTGTGAAAAAGTTCGGGTTGGAAATTAATGGTTTTGCCATCAGTTGTGTCGGACTGATTATCATTCTGCAGATTTTCGAGTCCATTTATTTCTGGGGCAAGAGAGGTTAACAAAGCAGCAACAGTTTTGTCATGATAAAAAACTCAACATTTCAAGATCACCATTACAACATTCTGCTTATAGCGTGTTTGGCTTGTTTGATTGTTTTTCTACCGCTATCAGCAGCTCAAGCATCTTCAGGATCGTCTGGCTCCGGTCATGACACGCATTCGGGAGGTCATAAAGCACCTGCCAAGGGTCATGATACCCATGCCGCAAAGGGTCACACAACCGATGGACATGCAACCCAGGGAGATCACCAATCGGGTGCATTCGATATGGGTGAGACAGTTATGCATCACCTTGTCAACATCGAGACCCACGAACTTCCCATATTAAATAAGACTTCACACGGATGGGCATGGAAAGAGATTCCGGTCGACGGATTAAAGTTCAGCGTCGGGGGAATCGACATGACTGTAAACAAGCCAGTTATCTTTATGATGCTGGGCGGTTTCATCCTTCTTTTTGTGTTTATAATTAATTTCCGAGGTGGGAAATTGATGCGTAACAGACTGGCACATATACTTGAAGTATATGTCCTGTTTATTCGGGATGAAGTTGTTTATCCGAATCTTGGTGAGGAAGATGGCAGAAAATTCCTTCCCTTGTTCCTGACTTTTTTCTTCTTTATCCTGATTCTAAATCTCTCTGGTTTGATCCCATTTGGATACTCAGCGAGTGCGAATATTAATGTGACAGCAGGTCTTGCAATAGTGGCCTTGCTGGTAATTCAGGGTGCAGGAATTGCAAAGTTCGGGTTCTTTACACATTTCAGGTCAGCTCTAGTCCCATCAGGGCTACCCTGGCCATTACTGTTTATCATGATTCCGATTGAGTTCGTTGGTATAGTTGCGAAGCCGTTTGCTCTGTGCATCAGGTTATTTGCTAATTTAGTTGCTGGTCACGCAGCTTTAATCGTGCTGCTTCTGCTCATAATTGTTGGCAAGAGTTTTATTATTGCCCCATTCCCAATGGTCGGCATTCTGTTTATATCGACTATGGAGCTCTTTGTCGCACACTTGCAGGCGTTCATTTTTACGATTCTTACGACGTTATTCGTTTCGTTGACGCTACACCCAAGTCATTAAGGCTGGTTAACGGAACTTTTACATATAAATAGTTCACTCCATTTGGATTTTCTGGTTGTGGATTATGTTTGGCAGGTTTTTCAGGAAGCAAGATTTAGGAACAAAATAAATAGTACACCGTTGATGTTTGACGGTAATAGATTAAACAACAGTAATTCAGTTCACCGGAGGTTGTAAACTAATGCTCGCATTTTTAGCAGAATTGGGCGCAAACGCATATGCTCATCTTTCCGCCGGTATCGGTGCCGGTTTGGTTACAATTGGAGCAGGTCTTGGTATCGGTCGTATTGGTGGCAGTGCAATGGAAGGAATCGCACGTCAACCGGAAGCTGCGGCAAAGATTCAGACTGCCATGCTTATTTCAGCGGCTCTTATTGAAGGTATCGCCCTTCTTTCCGCGGTTGTGTGTCTGTTGCTCAACCTGAAGGCTTAATTCATATTGAATTGATTTTCAATGTGATGCTAAGTTAACAGAAAGCATAACACATTTTAAGTAGATTTCGTTCCGTACATTTGTACGGATAGGAGTGCTTGCTGGTCAACAGTCAGCACGATAGTAAAATTACCTTATAGGTATGCCGTTATGATGGATTTACATCCAGGTCTCATGCTCTGGACCATCATCTCCTTTGTTCTTTTCTTTTTTCTCCTCAAAAAGTTTGCCTGGGGTCCGATTATCCAGGCTCTTGATGCAAGAGAGAAGGGAATTAAGGACAATATCCAAGCTGCCGAAGTCGCGCGGATTGAAGCGGAGAAATCGCTTGAGGAGTATAAGAAGCAATTGACCGAGTCTCAAGCAGAGGCTCAAAAGATGATTGCGGATGCTCGTCGGGATGCGGAGCGTGTTAGGGAAGATTTGCTCGCTAAGTCAAAAGCTGAAGCGGAAGATCAAATTAACCGTGCACGCAAGCAAATCGAACTCGAGGGTCAGGAAGCGGTCAATCGGATTAAATCCGATATCGCTGATCTGGTTATTGATTCCGCCCGTAAGATCATCGGCAAATCTCTTGACTCAAAGGATCACAGGCAATTGATTCTCGAAAGTCTTAAGGAGAACCCGAATTGATCGGTGGAGGCTTAGCCCGGCGTTACGTCCAATCCCTGTTCGAGGTAGCACAGGAGAAGGACGTACTCGATACCATCTCAGGGGATCTTAAGCTTTTAGACGATACTCTCATGAATTCACCTGAGTTAACATCGTTCCTGAATGATCCGTCGACCCCTAAACGCGCTAAAAAGGTTGCAATTGAGGGTTTGTTTACGGAAATCTCAGAGTTTTCACTGAATTTTGTCCGAGTAGTCATTGATAAGAATCGGACAGAAATTCTTAGTGAAGCCTATCGGATTTTTCAGGACATGATCGACACCGCAAAGGGAATTCTTAATGGAACCATTCAATCAGTAATTAAACTCGATGATAAGTTGATGGACGAGATCAGGAAATCACTTGAAAAGAGATTCAATAAGAAACTCATTCTTGATAACCGGATCACGCCAGAACTTATCGGTGGGTTGAAAATTCAGGTTGGAAATATGGTTATCGATGCAAGTGTTAAAAGCCGCTTGGAGAATTTAAAGGAAATTTTGGCAGGATAATGAGCTCGGAATTATATAGCCTGAGCTGGAGAAGAACCAGATGCAGATAAGACCCGAAGAAATTACTCGCATTATCAAACAGCAAATCGAGGGCTATGAAGCCCGTTCCGATATGGCTGAAGTGGGAGAGGTCATTCAAGTCGGGGATGGAATCGCTCGCGTTTATGGGCTTGAAAACTGCATGGCCAGCGAATTGATTGAATTTCCGAACCAGGTGTTTGGCATGGCGCTTAACCTCGAAGAGGATAACGTTGGTGTAGCACTGTTCGGTGAAGACAAATTTATTCGCGAAGGTGACGAAGTAAAGCGCACCGGTCGCGTAGTTGAGGTACCTGTTGGTCCGGAGTTACTTGGGCGGGTTGTAAACCCGCTTGGAATGCCTCTTGACGGCAAGGGTCCCATAAATGCCAAACAATTCAATCCCGTTGAGACAAAAGCTCCCGGTGTAGTATTACGCCAACCGGTGAGTGAGCCTCTCATGACCGGTATCAAAGCAATTGACGCGATGATTCCAATTGGTCGTGGACAGCGCGAATTGATATTGGGTGATCGTCAGGTCGGCAAGACCGCGATCGGGGTTGATACGATTATCAACCAGATTGGTCAGGACGTAGCTTGTATTTATGTCGCTATTGGACAAAAAGGTTCGACAATTGCAAAGGTCGTAAAGACCTTAGAGGATAACGGTGCGATGGAACATACCATTGTTATCTCCTCAACTGCTGTTGAATCCGCCCCTATCCAGTTCCTCGCACCATTTGCAGGTGCTGCGATGGGTGAGTATTTTCGCGACAGTGGAAAACACGCACTCATCATTTATGATGATTTGACGAAACATGCCTGGGCATATCGACAGTTATCGTTATTGCTCAGACGTCCTCCGGGACGTGAAGCATATCCCGGTGATATTTTTAACGTTCATTCACGTCTTCTTGAACGTGGTGCAAAGGTATCGGCTGAGCTTGGAGGCGGATCGCTGACAGCTCTACCGATTATCGAAACACAAATGGGTGATGTCTCGGCATACATTCCAACAAATATCATCTCAATTACCGATGGTCAGATATATCTTGAGCCGGAGCTTTTTTACGCCGGTGTCAGGCCTGCTATCAACGTCGGTATCTCTGTTTCGCGTGTTGGTGGTAATGCCCAATTCAAAGGAATGCGCCAGGTTGCAGGTACATTGAGGCTCGATTTGTCACAATATCGTGAGCTTCAGGCATTTGCACAATTTGGCTCTGACCTGGATAAGGCAACCCTACGCCAGTTAACTCGTGGTGCTAGATTGACCGAGGTGTTGAAGCAGGGTCAATACAGACCAATGGCATTTGAAGAACAAGTCGCGTTACTGTACCTGGCGTCAAAGGGGTATCTAGATGACATCCCGATGCCGGAGATCAAGCGTTGCGAAGATGAGTTTGTCAATCACATCAAAGATCTTCATAAGGACATCCTGAAAGATGTTCTGGATCGCAAGAAAGTTGATGATGATCTGGAAACCCGTTTGACCAAGGTCTGTGAAAAGTTCATAACGGCGTTCAAGTCAACGATTGCCGCCTAATCACACGAGTAGAGGACTGACCATTATAGTTCATATGGTCAGACCTTATAAAGATAAATGTTATCAGTCTGATGACTGATTTACAAAGATCGGAACATGGCATCACTTAAGCATATACGCCAAAGAATAGTCGGGATTTCCAACACCCGGCAAATTACACGCGCCATGAAAATGGTTGCTGCCGCCAATATGCGTCGGGCGCAGGAAAATATGGAAAAAGCCCGTCCGTATTCGTGGAAGCTTCGCGAGTTGATTGGTTCACTTGCCGCTCATACTGACCGTGACAGACACCCTCTTCTCTCTAAACGGGAAGCCGAAAGGGTTGGTGTCGTCTGTGTCACGTCTGACCGTGGATTGGCAGGTGGATTTAACGCCGTAATTTGCAGACGAACTCAGGCTTTGATGAAAGAGCTATCGGGTTTGGAAGTTGAACTGATTACACTTGGCAAGAAAGGGCAGGATTTTTTCAATAAGCGCGAAGTGCCAATTTACCGGTATTTCCCTGGTGTGTTCCAGGAGTTAAACTTCAATCAGGCTATTTCAGTTGGTACCGCGATCGCCGAACAGTATGTTACTGGGAACTATGACAGGTTCTACATTGTGTATAACGAATTCAAGAACGCAATGCAGCAAAATATTGTTTGTGAACAGTTACTGCCGATTGAGCCGGAAGAAGAAGTTACAACCTGGTCACCTGTCGAGTACATTTACGAACCGGATGCAGCCGGTGTGCTTCAGGAATTACTTCCACGTTTTGTGAACATTGAAATCTGGCAAGTTCTTCTTGAATCGTTCGCTTCTGAGCAGGCTGCTCGGATGGCTGCAATGGAAAACGCAACGAAGAATGCAGATGATATTGTGAAATCATTGAAATTGCAATTTAATAAAGCCCGTCAAGCTGCAATTACGAAAGAGTTGTCTGAAATCGTTGCTGGAGCTGAAGGACTTAAGTAAATGATACACTTAAGAATCATATTGAGGTTTTTATGAAACGACTCGGGATACTACTGGTACTGTTATTCGCAATAAGCGGTTGCAGTTCGTGGGGTGACTTTTCTTTCAAAAGCGATACATTCGGTTATAAGATGAATTTTCCTGAAACTTGGGAGGTTCTCGACCGTTGCGATGGAAGTTCGGATCACCTGATCGCTAATGTGCCGGATGACAAGTTCTCGGAGATTGTCGTTACTGCGCAGAAAGTATCTCCTGATGTTGGTGCATCAGAGATATATCTTCGATTTCTTGATGGTGGTAATGATGCTGTTCTCTATAATGACTTTGTCATCCTGGAGAAAGGCACAATCAGTGCAAGAAATCAGGAAGGACGCTTCATAAAGACGGAATTTGTCAAGGATAAGGAGCCGATGCAGGGAATGTCGGCTAAATTCCTTGGTAACCGATTTACACTTGAGATTAAAGCAATCTCAAATGAAGATATGTATGTTGTCCATGAGACAGATTTTAGAAAGATGATCAGTTTAATACAGTTCAAAGACTGATTTTAACTCACAATTTAGTAAAAGATTAAATAAAAAACTTCAGAGCTATGGCTAACGAAGGAATTGTCAAGCAAATTATTGGGGTCGTTGTCGACGTAGCATTTCCCGATGGGGAATTGCCGTCACTATACAGTGCTCTGCACATTGAACGTGGAGACTCTGGGACATTGACCCTTGAGGTGCAGCAGCATCTTGGTGGCAGGATGGTTCGTACGGTTGCAATGGATACAACCGACGGGCTACAACGTGGGGCAAAAGTTGTTGACTGTGGTAAGCCAATCACTGTTCCCGTCGGTCCTGCAACACTTGGGCGGTTGATTAATGTTGTCGGTGAACCCATCGACGGTCTTGGTCCTATTGAATCAGAAACTCATTTTCCGATTCACCGTCCCTCTCCAGCCCTGGTTGACCTCGATACCTCCAGTGAAATTCTGGAAACTGGTATTAAGGTTATCGACCTGATTCAGCCAATTGCCAAAGGTGGTAAAGTCGGTCTGTTTGGTGGTGCTGGTGTTGGTAAAACCGTTATCGTGCAAGAGCTGATCAACAATATCGCAAAACAACACGGTGGAATCTCAGTTTTCTCCGGAGTTGGTGAGCGTACCCGTGAGGGTAACGACCTCCTCCGCGAAATGGCTGAAGCCGAAATTGTGAACTACGGTAAAGATTTTGATCACGAAACATTTGACTTAACGAAAGTTGACCATGAGGCACTGAAATCCTCCAAGGTCGCCATGTCATTTGGTCAGATGAACGAGCCACCTGGTTGTCGCGCAAGAATCGCTCTAACCGGTGTAACACTGGCTGAGTATTTCCGCGATGTGGAAGGGAAAGACGTGTTGTTCTTTGTGGATAACATTTTCCGCTTCACACAGGCAGGTAGTGAGGTCTCGGCCCTTCTCGGTCGTATGCCTTCTGCTGTTGGTTACCAGCCGACACTGGCAACGGAAATGGGTGCCTTGCAGGAACGAATTACCTCAACGAACAAGGGTTCAATTACATCCGTACAGGCTGTATATGTACCCGCTGATGACTTGTCTGACCCTGCACCCGCAACCACATTTGCTCATCTCGATGCGACCACCGTGCTGTCCAGGCAACAGGTTGAACAGGGAATTTATCCGGCAGTTGATCCTCTTGATTCATCTTCACGAATTATGGACCCGATGATTGTTGGTGACGAGCATTACAATACTGCCAAGCAGTGTCAGGAGATTCTACAGCGATATAAGAATCTTCAGGACATCATCGCGATTCTCGGTATGGATGAGCTTTCTGACGAAGACCGGACTGTTGTTAACCGCGCTCGCCGAATCCAGAAATTCTTGTCACAACCGTTCAATGTTGCAGAAGCATTCACTGGTCGTCCAGGTGTCTATGTGTCTCTCAAAGACTCTATTAGAGGCTTTAAAATGATCGCCGATGGCGAACTCGATCATATTTCAGAACAGGCCTTCTATATGGCCGGTAAGATCGAAGACGTTATTGAGCGTCATGAGGAGCAGAAGAAAGTTGGCTGATTCTAAGGATTATTTCGATCTGACACTCGTTACCCCCTCAGGTACACGTGAGGAGTTTAACGTCCGTCATATACGTGCACCCGGAGCAGAAGGCTATTTCGGTGTTCTTGCCGATCACCTGCCATTTATCACAACGATTAAGACAGGTGAAATCGACATTGATACGAAAGACGGGAAAAAATTCTGGGCGACTTCAGGTGGCTTTGTCGAAGTTCTCGGGAGTCGAGTAATTATTCTTGCCGAAACAGCAGAGCCTGCTGAGCAAATTGACCTTCAGAGAGCAGAGGCATCTCGCGAACGAGCAACTTTGCGTTTGCGAGAAAATCCGGACGGCTTGGATGTCATGAGATGCCAATTAGCTCTCACTCGAGCGATAAATAGGCTCAGGGTTGCATCATACATTGATTGAGGTGTATTGAAAAGCTGATAGAACCGGGTTTTTGCTTGACAATTGCCTAAAAATGATGTATGTTTGACCTTATTAAGCGGTTTTCTCAAGCTGACCAATCAGTTAGCTTGAGAAAATCGATTATTTACATCATTATTAGACAGCCCCAATCGAAAAACCCGTCGGAGCGGAATGATTTATCGCCGATCCTTAAAAATCATTGTCGTTTTGGTTGTTTTCTGCCTCTTTCTGCCTCAAGTAGGCACGGCAGCATCAAGCCAATTCGACAGACTTACAGAAGACCAACTTTACCAAGCTTACACTGATTACTTTTTCTTAAAGCGTGAAGTTTCCTTTTCGGCAGAAATGACTGTTCGTGAGTCGTTTCTGAAATGGATGTTCGATGGTATAAATGTTGAAGTTTCCAAACGCCAACGAAAAGATCCAAAGTCCGTCAATCAGGCGTTCAGTCCACCTGAATTAGCAGGATTTGACGAGTCTTCTTACAGGATGCCTGACAATATGGAAGGTGCACCTCGTCGCTATCAGTACCGCGCGTGGGAGCAATATCGTCGGGACGAATTTAACCACAAATTCCTACAAGCCCGCTTGATCAAAGACCGATTGATCGAGTCCTCAGATCCCAATCAACTTAAACGCATGTTTCGCTTTGATTTAGAGACTGCTCTCGATTCCTACAAATCGGGAATATACTCAGAAGCGATAATGCGATTATCTGAAGTTATTGATTCTTACGGCTATGAATACCTCGAAGACGTCAAGTTTTACCGCGCAGAATCCTATTTTGCGCTAAAGATGTTTTCACGGACAATTCCCGCCTACGAACATAATGTAAACTCAGATGATAACGATGACCATCGTAGAATTAGTCTGGAAAGACTGATATCTATTGCTGGGGACAGAGGTAACGCAAGTAGAGTATTAGAATATTGGACGACGTATCAGGACTTGTTCGGATACCGATCAGACAAGCAGTTCTGGCATGTAACAGACCTTGCCGCTCGATATCTAATGTTTATTGGGGATGCGGAGAATGCTATTACGTTGTTCGACCTGATACCACCTTCAAATGATGTCTCGAATAATCTATTTGAACAATCTCAATTGCACGCTGCAGAATGCTATCTTGCCCTCGAAGATTTTGATAATGCCGAAAACCGCTTTACTGCATTGTTGGAAGAAGAACTGGAAAGAGCTCTGATTTCACCAGAAGTTAATGATCAAGCGAAATTGAAACTTGGCTATATTGCTTTTATGAAAGAGGATTTTGGAAAGGCTTTTACCAATTTTGTTGAACTCAGGGAGTTAGATTATCTCCGAGAAGAAGCCGACATCAGCATAGTATGGGCACTTTTTCGACTTGGGGATTTTGAAAACGCCTTAATGGTCGGGCAATATTTCTTTAACACTTACACCTCCAGCCATTATCTGAGTGAGGCATCCGCAATTATTGGAGCATGCGCTGAAACACTTGGCAATGACTCTCTTGCAAGCATAAAATATGAAGATCTTATGGATGCTGCCCGTGCTTACCGGGAGTATCAGGCAATTAACCTTGAAAAAGAGACGGTAAGGGATATTCAGAAAGAAATTATTCCTCTTGAGATCGACGTTTTCATCAATAATCAAAAATCTCTATTTCCACAATATCTTCAGTTACGTAGAAAAATAGATCGACTGGAAGAGAAAATCGCTCTTTTCGAGAGTTCAAGGTCACGACCAATAATTAAAGAGCTTGTTTTAGAACGTACTAAACTTAGAGATTTACTAAAAGGTCATGAAGACTCAAAGGATTTGATTGCCGAATTGTCAAACTCAGAAAGCCGCTCTGAAAGGAAACTTGCAGAGAATTATGCTTATCAAATTTCTGAGATTGAAGATATGCTCTATTTAGTTGATAATGGAATACAACGAGAGCTTAATCGGAAATCCTTAATACAGCACGAAGCAGACGAAGAATATCAAAGTTCGCAGCAAGAACTTCTTAATAGACAATATGAAAGCGAATCATTAGCACTTGAGAACGCCATTACAAATGTCGAGGAACTTAGTGCACAGTCTCGGCAGGTTCACGATCCGAAATTGCAAATTGACATGACAGGAATTGATCTTGAGCTCAGCAATTTGGTTGATGAGTTGGCAGTTTTAAACTTCAGCATAAATACATCCAACAAGATAGATATTGCCAGTAATTTGGACAGTTGGAGTCGCTTTGCGGTCAAACGCAGTATTTACGGTGGGCTTGATTTTGAAGATTATCATGCTCGTGAACAGCAGTTACAAGATCTCGATCAATACATACAGCAATTAAACGCTGTGCTTTCTTCCAAAAGAAGAATCGCAGAGATGGAAAAGGAACAATCAACCGTCTTTGTGAGTGAAGTGTCTACCGACTCAGATAGATACTTTGCTCCAGAAATTCCCATGTGGGAACCTAAAGTTGTACCTGAAGAAAGTGTCGAAGAACCTGAACCGTTGTCAGATGAAGTGCCCGTTGAGCCGGATGCCGAAATCTTAGGTGAACCGGGAACCGGAACACCCACCGAATCTGATACAGAGACACCTGTTGAACAAGATAATGAAGTGCCTTCTGAATCAAATATCGAGTTACCTGTCGAATCAGAAACAGAAACGCCGTCCAGCACCGATACAGAACCTCAAACGGATTCAGAAAGCAACCAGAACCAGGAGTCGAATCAACCATGAAAGTTAAGTTAACCGGGCGCAAATTATTACTCGCCAGCGGCTTATTGTTTGTTTGGTTGTTTACAATGTACTCCCCTGGCTATTCTCAACCAACAGATCAAGAAGGTGCTGATCAGAGCGAAACTTCGGCACCAGAATCCTATCTTTTAGCTGGATTAAACTTTATTCCTGATGATGTTCGCGAACGATGGCTTGGACTGGTAAACAGTCCTGAAAGCCAACCGTATAACGAATTTATGCTCGAAGGTGAACATATCATTCGGTCCTTAGGTGAGCTATCGGAAATAACTGGTGGGGAGGTTCCTGATGAAGAAGAATCAGGCGGTGATACATATTTATCACTGAATGAGCAACTTTTATCAGTAATTAATCTGGTTGAAACTAAGATTTCAGATGAGAAATCTGATCAACCCGCTAGTGAATCAACTGAACCGGAAACGGAAGACGTCGATCAAACTGCTGAAGAAACTGAGCAACCAGAAGAAGTTGCTGAAAAACCAGTGGAAACAGAAGAAGATATCGACGATGCGGATATCCCGGTCAGTGATCCAGTTGAGCAAGTTGCAGAACCTGGTATTGAAGAAATTGAGGCAATGCTGCAAGATCGAAGTACAGAAAGGAACGAGGTTAGTGAGGAGATTAAGAATTATCGACGTGATCTGATAAAAAAAGGTCTTAAAATCCTGCAAGAGCAAACTGCTAATCCTGAAAACCGAACCGATCCTGCTCGCCGAGATGCTATTGCTGGATTGTATTTCAGGTTCACAGAACTGACCTATCAAGAATCTTACGACCTTTTCCTCGAAGAGACCGGGAATTATATTGACGAGATGAACAGGCTTTCTGAATCGAATCCTTCTGCCGCTTCCAGGCTTGTCCCGCCCGAACCCGATTATTCTCGCGTTATGGCAATGTACCAGAAGGTTGTAGATGAATATCCCACAAGTGAGTATGCAGATGATGCTCTGTATAATATTGGTGTTCTGACCTCAGAGAGTCCCAGCGAGATTGACAGGACAAATGCTAATCGTATTTTTGAAACTTTAATTTCGATCTATCCAGAAAGTAATTATGTTCTTAATTCACTCCGCAGGATTGGAGATTATTATTTCCAACCTCCAATAAACGATCTGGAAAGTGCGGCATTGGCATTTAATCAAATTCTGCAACAATTCCAGGATTCGAAATACTATCAGGAAGCATTATACAAACTTGGTTGGACATATTACAGAATGAGTGATTTGCCGCAAGCGGTTGAGTATTTTGCTAGCGTCCTCGACATATCCTATGCGGGAGATGAAGGTGGACTCGATGCAGGAACACTGCTTGATATCGCAAACGAGTCAATAAATTACCTTGGGATCTGCTACGCAATTGATCCTGTGGAATGGGACGGAGCTGGTGTTGACAATTTAGCAATCTGGCTTGAAAACAATCCTGTGAGAAAGGATAAATACGGTGCTGATGTTGTGTTGCAGCTTGGTGATATATATAACATTCAGCTTGGTCGATATATGAAAGCGGCTGAAACGTATTACAAATTCCTTGAAGTTTTCCCCCTTGATGATCGTGCGCCTGAAGTTCAGGCAAAGATCGTTGACCTATATCAAGAAGGAAACATTTTTGATATCGAACGTGCTCAGATCGAAAAGATAAATTTCTTCACCTCCTATAATCCAGATTCCCAGTGGTGGAAGAAGAATGAAAATCCTGCCACCCGAAAGAAAGTTATACCCTTGCTTGAGAAAACTCTTGATATGATTATTGATGAGTTACTTGTTCAGGCGACGGATGCCGGTGATAGAAATAAGTACATAGAATACGAGAAATACAGTCGTGAGTATCTTCGTTTCTGGCCGAAGGGTCCGAATGCATATAAGATACTTTATAAACTTGCTTCAGTGCTTGAAAATAAGCTCAGGCAGCCCATGTTGGCAATGCGTGAGTATTGGCAGGTTGCAAACGAGTATGATGATAGTACATATCGCGAGATTGCTGCTGGTCGTGTTGTAGCAATTGCACAGAAATTTAATAAACAGGAAGAATCAGGTCGGATTTACGTTTCTGATGATGGAGAGATTCTGCCGCCCCTGGATTCAACCTCTGAACAAGATTCTGTTTCCGAGGATTCGGCTCCAGAAGATGTTCTTCAGGTTACACAATTATTGAATTCACAGAAATTATTGCTCGCTGCGTATGACAAATTCCTTGAGTTGTTCCCTGGCTCAAACTTATGTCCGGGTATGCAGCTTAGGGCATCTGATTTGCTCTATGAGCATAACCAGTTTGCAGAGTCCAGAATTTACGCTTACGCGCTTATCAATGATTATCCTGAAAGTGAACACGTTGGAAAAGCTTATCAATTGGTAATAGAGGGTCACTTCCAGAGCAAGGAATACGACAAAGTTGAGGAAGTTAACCAGTTGGTTCAGACCGCTGATGTCGACGATGAGTTGAAGACTTCTCTGTCAACTCGTAAAGCGGAATCTCTGTTCCTTGGTGCAAAGGAATTGAAATCTGGCGATAATCACCTCGAAGCAGCGGAGAGATTTAAACGAGTTGCTGTTGAAACTCCCGATTATGAATATGCAGACAGGTCATTGTTCCAGGCCGGTCTTGAATACAGATTGGGAGGAGCATGGACTGAGGCAAATGAAGTGTTTTTATTGCTTGTTGACAGATATCCTGTTTCAGAATATGCACCAAAGGCTTTATATAATGCTGGTTACGATCTTCAAACTGAGGTCAATGATCTCAGTGGGTCAGCACGGCTGTTTGAAGATCTCGCCAACAATTATAAGGAGTCCGATTTAACAAAAGGTGCACTGGCGAATGCCAGCGCAAACTATGCGGCTGTTGAGGATCACGAAGGAGTTATCAGAGTAAATGAACTTTTCGTTTCCTTGTTTCCAAATGATGATGATGCCCATATCTACCTGTTTGAAAATGCTGAACATTATTTGAGTCTCGGTGATGTCGATAAAGCAAATGAAATTTATCAGCGATTCTCTGCTCGATTCCCAAATAATCCTCGCACAATTCAAGCAAATTACGAACGTGGAAAGTACTTCCTCGAACAGGGGAGTTTAGCTCAAGCCTCAAGAGAGTTTTCCAAAACGGTAACAGCTCATGACAGAATGGTGGACCGTGGCTTGCCAGGAAGCCCAAAGTATGCTTCAAGGTCTTTGGCTCAGGTCTTAGAATGGGAGCATGCTGAATATGATGAAATTCAATTCAGACTCCCGACGTCCTCTCTCAGAGCGAGTGAGAAAGAGAAGGTCGCAAAGCGAAATAACCTCATTGAAAAGTACCAAAAATTACTTTCATTTGGTCAGAAAGAAGGATATGCAGGATTTTATCGCATGGGACTTCTCGATGACGAGTTGGCGCGTGTAACCTATGAGCAGGAAGTTCCCGATTACAATCGACAGGATAGAAGATTACAGGCAACCACCGATCTTGTAGATAAATCGATCATTCTTTCTTCAGTTGCTTCTGCAACATACGAATCTGGTATTGATAATCTAAATTCCATTATTGATCAGTTATCTGTAGAACTGACGAGTATGAGGTTGAATTACAATTCAATCACTGAGAATATTGCGATAATGCAAAAAGAGGATGCTGAGGGTCTTTCAGATTCTCTAGCACAGCAACGGATTTTTGGTTTAACGTTGACTGAGATAGATTCTTCGCTCATTATTGCAAGGAATATCATAAATCTTTCAAAGGTCAGAATTCCTGATTTAGCTTTCAATAGAGGTGAGTACCTAACCAGACTCTGGGATGAAAATCTTCTAATTCGTGGAACGGAGAATGACGAAGAAATCAATATGCTGTTCCGTGAAGAAATTTTAAACAATACCGTAACACCGATAGCTCAGGAAATATGTGGTCTCTATTTACAGGCCTTTGCCAAATCAGAAGAGTTCGGATCGGGCAGCAAATACAGGGATCAGATTATTGCGGCAAATCATGGCGTAATGGGAGTATTAATCGATCAGTACGATGAACAGATAAAACTTACCGTTGATCGCATAGACAATTACACTGCCCAATATGAAGTGATGTTACCACAGGGTGAAGATGCCCAATCACCAGATGGGTTGTATCCTGAAGAGATGGGAACGCTGATTCAGTATCAGTACGACTATTTCAATATATTTACACAGGACCTGATTTTATCTTTTTCCAGCCTGATGGATACCGTAATTACCTATGAATTACCGCGTGGATTTGGAGAGGGAATTTACGATCGGATGATGCAGTATGTCATAGATCAGCATCACAAGATTAAGGATTATTCGGTTCTGGCTGCCAATCATGTTGAGGAGTACTCAGTTAAGTACAATGAGACCGAAGATTACATATGGGATGATGCTTATCGAGCTTTCGAGGATGTTTTAGCATATCTTGGTGATTATGATCTTGAGCTTCTAACTGAAGGAATCAGGCTGAAGACAGATCATGACATGTTTGGAGATGCCGGTGTCGAGTTGATGCGTATTGCAGTTGCGGAAAATCCAGGGGAGTTTGCCTCTTCCTTTGGTATCGAACCAGAACGTACTTCAGAAGTCACCAGTAGCAATTGGAGAGTGTGGCCCGAATATATAAGCGGGTTTGAAGCAATTGGATTTTCTGACGACGATTGGGGAAGTGCGACCCTCACCGCTGTCCCCCTCGGAACCGATTTAGGGATTTTGGATAGCCTTAGCGCGAGTCCAATCTGGCATGAGTTAATCGCAGTAAATGACACAATTGTTGACTCTACTAACGGATTGCCGGTTGAAGAGGAAGATGATTTCCTTCAAATGCTTGATGAAGAAGTTGAAACGTTCAATACACTTGAGGAACAACAGGCACTCGAATTGGCAGAGTCCGCCTGGCAATTCTGGATAGAGGGTGATGAGGCTTCAGTAAAACGGTATTTCCGTAGAGAATTTTACCTTAGTACAAAACCGACATCGAGCCAAATATGGATAACGGCTGATGATGATTTCAACCTGTTTATAAATGGTATTTACATTGCCGCTGACAACAGGGATGAAGTTGATTTGGATCGAGTTGAGGTTTTCGATATTGGACAGTATTTGGTTGAAGGCGTGAATGTGATTGCAATCGGTGTTTCTGATGTTGATGAGACAAAACACGGTTTAGTTGCCGGGATGATATTTGAAAGTATCGCAGACATTGGTCAACAATTGGATTTGATTGCGGAAAAAGAAAAAGAGAGGCAACGTACTCTAAAAGAAATGAGTGTCGCCGAGCCTACCGCAACTGAAATGCATCGTATGCGTACAATTGAAAAGAACAAACTCCGATAAGGACTTAAGCATGAAATCAATATTCTACCCTATAATTCTCGTTTTATGCCTTGGTATTACCTCATTATCCTTCTCGCAGGAGAATGAAGGCCAGGCAGAGAATCAGGAAGATGCCGTTAATGAGGGTGGTGTACTAATGCTTCAGGAAATTCTTATCGAAGTTGCTCCGGAGCTACCCACAGTCGTAGTTACAATTCAGCGACAAAAGCCAGAAATCGAAAAAGTTGCCATAAAAAGCCCTTTGAAACGCATGCAACTTGAAGAATCAACGCTAATTCGCCCGGATTTGAGCAAAATGAAACCAACGAAAATAAAAGAACCCAAAAAGATGCTTGCTCGAGAGCGAAAACGCTGATATATTTAAATACTCATTTTAAGACAACTAAAAACAGCGTGGGTACGCAAGTTGAAACGCTGTAAATTCAATAAAAAACTGATATTGATGGAGAACGAGGCTTATGTCCGTCTTTTCCAAGTTCTTCCACGCTTTTAATACTGCACAGCCCGGCTGGCAGTTTATGTGGATTATTCTGATCTTCGGTGCAGTAATGTTGGCAATTGCGCTTGAACGAGCCATTTTTATTTACGTTCGCTCAAATGTTAGTGCCTCCCGATTTATGGCGAAGATTCGGGAACTTGTCCTGAAGGATAATTATGATAAAGCAATTGAGCTTTGTCGATCTGCAGGACAGAAGGCTTTACCACTGGTTGTTCTGGCAGCGGTCAAGGAAGCAAAGGGTCGAGATTTTATCGACTTCAGAGCTGTGCAGAATGCTGTTGATGAAGCAACTCTTGAGATAATTCCTAAGTTGAGTAAGCGAACGGGCTATCTTGCGGTGATTGGTAATATCGCAACACTGACCGGTCTGCTTGGAACGATATTTGGTCTTATTGTCTCATTTGAAGCTGCTGGCGCTGCTGGTGCTGGTCAGGAAGCACTGACCCAAGGTATCGCGGTTGCAATGCTCACGACAATGTGGGGATTGTTAGTTGCGATTCCCTCTCTGATTGCCTACACGGTTATTAACACCAAAGCTAACGATATCGTTGATGATATTGATGAGCATTCTGTAAAGCTTATTCACCTGATGACCAGAGGTAAATAGTGGCTTTTAAACCTTCAGATAAGAAGAAACGGGCGCCTGAAAGCATTGAGCCGAATATTACGCCTATTATGAATCTGATGGTTGTTCTGATTCCGATGCTGCTGTCTGCAGCTCGATTAACAGAGCTTTCGCTTTTGGAGTATTTACCGCCTGCAGAAACATCAACAACAGGGAGTGGCGCGAGTAGCGAACCTCCTGAAGAATCTATCGAAAAGCTCAACTTGCTTATAAATATTCAACCTGAGAATATCCAGGTTAGTATTTATCAGTCTGTTGATCTGGGTCCCAATTTCTTTGAGATACCCATAAAGAGTGATGCTCATGATTGGGAAACCCTAAAGGACAGTCTGATTTTAATCAAACAACGCGAAGTCGGAGAACCGGTCGGTACGCTATCGGTTATGGACGAGCGAAGCGGGGAGATGAAGACCATTCCTAAATACCGATTTAGTGATGGTGAAGAAGTCTCGATCGCAGCAGACGGTGGGATTCCTTTTCAGACGATCATCCGAGCGATGGATGCCTGTAAATATTATGTAGATGGTAAAGCAATGAAACCGCTATTTCCGATCACTTTATTGAAACAATTCCAGTAGTGTTGGTTTTTTGGAGATATTAGTTTAGAATGTCTGTAAAATTCAATAAACCGGTTGTGAGATATTGAGATTTTCATGCTCTTGGTTTCGTTAGGGAGATAAAATGGCTTTCGCGCCTTCAAAAGGAAAGAAAAATCGACGTAAGGAGGAGGGGACTTTGTCACTCAATTCCATGATGGATATGATGACAATCATCCTATTGTTCCTTCTTAAGTCGATGTCAACCAGCGGTGGATTAATTAAACCTTCACCATTCCTGGATTTGCCGTACTCAATCCAGGAAAAAATGCCTAAGAAGGCCTTGGCTATTCTGGTTTCCACCAGAGGTGTCTTGGAGGATATGGAGGTTGATCCAAGGATTATTTCCGACCAGAATGAAATGACGAATCCCGATAATGTTGTATTGCCGGGATTAGAAAAATATCTGGTTGAGAACAAGGATTTGCGAGATAGGATTGGGCAATTCCGTGGCGAGATTACAATTCAGTGCGATAAGAATGTTACGTATGATTGGTTGCTAAAGGTGATAAATACCTGTGGGCAAGCAGAGTATGTAACAATCGATTTCGTTGTGATAAAAGAAAAAACCTGAGGTAAGGTAAGTGGCCCAGGTAATGGCATTTCCGAAAGAGCTAGAACGACATATGTTTAGAGATCTCGATAGAGATTTCTTTATAATTACTGTGTTCTGCCTTATTTTTATGATCAGTTTCTTTTCCTTTATGTCTGGTAAGGAATTCGCTGCCTTAAGTGCTGATGAGATTAAGCGCTATACCGAAATTATTTACAGGGTTCCTGTTCGAACTACTCCGATTGTGGCTACTGAATCAGCTACTGTTGGTGGAGATGAATCTGAGGAACTTGCTGAGGATACAAAGGCAGAAGTTCCTGAGATAGAAGAAGTGGAAGCTGTTGAAGAAGTTGCTGAATTTGCGTCTGAAGAATCGAAACGCGATAACAGGCAACAGAAGCGTCAAAAGCGTTCAAACACTCAAGAGCGAAGACGCGAGAAAGTTCGAGCAGCTGCGGAGAGAATGAAAATTCTAGCTGGGCCTACATCTTCCGGTGGCAGGAAGACGAGAGGTGGAACAGCATCCGCGGAAGCACTTGGACTATCCTCTGGCTCCGTTGAGGGATATGACGTCAAGAAAATGGTCGGGATAGTCGGTGACTCCGATACTCGCTCGAAAGTAAAAAAAGCGCGTGGTGGCGGGGCTGTCTCAGACGATGCTTCAGATATCGACATTGGTGAGCTTAAAAAGCTATCTATCGAAGAAGGTGACATGATGTTTAAACAGACATCGGTTGACCTTAATCGCAGTACTATCACTGCGAGGGGTAGAGGCTCTAAAGTTAAGCAACGCAGTCAATCTGCGATCTCAGAAATTGTAATGAAAAACAAGAACCAGGTTCAGTATTGTTATTGGACTTTGAAGAGGAGAGATTCGAGTCTTCGTGGTAGAGTTCCTGTTGAATTTACGATAAATCCCGCTGGTGAAGTCATAAAGGTCCGTTTCAGGCGAACAGACTGGTATGGCAATAAATTGGGGGCTGAGGTTGAGAGATGCATTAAAAACGTAATCTCAAGCTGGCGATTTGATGAGATAGACCCGAAAGCTGGCAATGTGACTGCTGGAGCAACATACGTATTTGAGTAGTCATACTTAAAAAGACTGGTTGTTTTTCATGATTGTGAAAAGCGGGATTGAATTGTTCAATCCCGCTTTTTTATCAAACAGGATCAACCTGTTTTACCAGTAGAAACTCAAAAACTTAAAAAGAACAAAGAAGAACTAACTCTACAAGATTCTAATGGACAATAATTCTCTTAATAAGAATCAATTCAGAACTCACATGTGTGGTGAGCTGACTGGAGAAAATTCTGGACAAATGGTCGTATTATCCGGGTGGGTAGCCAGGGTAAGAGACCTGGGGGAACTGCAATTTCTCGTGATTCGGGATCGTACTGGGAAAACACAGGTCGTCGCCGACCCAGGATCAGAAATTGCAAATGCAATGAAAACTCTCAGTCATGAAGATGTCATCCGGATTAACGGACTGGTGAGATATCGTCCTGGTGATATGCTCAACAGAGATATGAAAACCGGAGAGATTGAAGTTCTTGCTGATAAAATCGAGGTTCTTAGCCATTCAAAGCTCCCGCCTCTTGGTGTTGAAGATAAAGATGATATAAGTGAAGAGCAAAGATTAAGATATCGTTATCTTGATTTACGTCGACCGAATATGATTAGAAACCTCGAATTGAGACACAGAGCTCTGCAGGCGACACGAAGATTTCATGAAGAATGCGGTTTTATGGAAGTAGAGACTCCATTTTTTATTCGCAGCACACCCGAAGGGGCAAGAGATTTTATCGTTCCAAGCCGTGTCCACAAAGGCGAATTCTATGCTTTACCGCAGTCTCCTCAGATATATAAACAGGCTTTAATGGTTGGAGGTGTGGATAGATATTTTCAACTGACACGTTGTTTCCGTGATGAAGACCTAAGAAGTGATCGTCAACCTGAGTTTACTCAGATTGACTTAGAAATGTCATTTGTTACCGAAGAGGATGTGTATTCACATTCAGAAGGGATGCTGGTTCGGTTAGTCAAAGAAACTCTGGGCGCGGATATAGAACCCGAATTCCCTCGTATTAGCTACCAGAATGCTCTGGATCAGTACGGAAGTGATGCACCGGATATGCGATTTGAGATGAAATTATTTAGAGCAGATGATCAATTTAAGGAATCGGCATTCAAAGCATTCGCCTCCGTTGTATTGAAAGGTGGTTCTGTCGTTGGAATGTGTGGGAAGGGAAAAGGAACGTTATCTCGCAAACAACGTGAGAAGTTGGAAGTAGCTGCCCGTGAAGTAGGGTTAGCTGGCCTTCTTTCTGTACCTGTGACTGATCAAGGGTTAACGGGCATAATTGGGAAACTCTTCTCTGAAGATCAACAACGGACACTTATTGAAAACGCAACGGCTGAAGTCGGTGATTTAATGATGTTTGCAGCGGGCGATTTGGATTTGGTCTCGACGGCAATGGGGAAACTAAGAAGAACTTTCGCAAAAGATTGGAGCCTGGTTCCAGATGGAATGTTATCATTCTGCTGGGTTGTTACACCTCCGTTGTTTGAAAAGGTATCAGAAGGAGAAGGTTTAACGGCTGTGCATCATCCCTTTACTATGCCAGTTGATGAAGATATACACTTACTTGAGACAGAACCGTTGAACGTAAAAAGCAGAGCTTATGATATTGTTCTTAATGGTGTTGAAATAGCCTCCGGGAGCATAAGAATTCACAATCCTGAGTTACAGGAAAGGGTTTTAAATGTGATAGGGATTGACTCTGCTGAAGCAAAACACCGATTCGGCTTCCTTCTTGAAGCCCTTAGCTATGGCGCTCCACCTCATGGGGGAGTAGCACTCGGATTTGATAGAATTGTAATGTTACTTGCAGGTGAAAAATCCATTAGGGATGTCATCGCGTTCCCAAAAACGAATCTTGCTGCATCATTGATGGATGGAGCCCCCTCAAGTGTAGACAGTGAACAACTATCAGAGCTTGGACTTAAACTCATTGAATCGTCCGAGAAGGCTTGACAAGTGGTAATAGATTTATTAGTTTTGGAAAGACTGGAAATAAGTTCAACAAATGTAAATGCCGGAGGGCATGTGACAATTTACAGAAGAATATCTTCTGCAGCATTGGCATTGGTTTTTGTCTTCTCATTGCTTTTCGTTGGCGGCTGTACAAAATATGCAAGCCAGAAGGATGTTGATAACCTTCAGGAAGCAAAATCCGCCGCGGTTTCTTCGGAAAAAGAACTCGATCAAGTAAAGACAACTAGAAAGAATCTTGAAAGAGAGCTGCAAGCGAAGAAGGATGAATTGCAAGTCGCAGAAGATGATCTAAAAACAGTAAAAGGTCAATAACCGGTGATAATAACGGAGGAAGGAATGCAGATACGTACTGGACTAATTGCGTTGATTCTGACGATCGTTTTGTTATTATCAAGCAGCGCACCAAGTGTTGCAGCTGACCGGATGACATACGACGAGTATCTGACTCAATTAAAGTCCTATCAAGATCGTGAAGCGAGAGCGAACGAATCTATTGCTGAAGAAAACAAGATCATTGAAGAACTCAGAAGACAGATTTCAGAGTTAGATCAGCAGATAGAGAATAAATGGAATCAGATTTTTGCAGAACTTGGAATTACACGTGCCGAGTATGAGCAATATCTCAGTGAAATAGCTGCTGTCGAAAATCGCATAAGCAATTTGGAGCGGTTAAGTCCTGACAGACTCTTAGAGCGAGCTGACGAATTGGATGAGTTAGGTGCGAGAATAGCGGAGCTTTCAAATGCTCCGGCTGGACAGCTTAGTTATCCTAAGGGACAGTTGTCTAAGTTGAAAGGCAGAATTGAAAGACTGAAGAAAGCTCTTCCAAAGCCTAAAAATGATAGCTATACTGTTGTCCGTGGGGATCATCTCTGGCGGATTTCAGGTAGAAAAGCAATCTTCAATGATCCTTGGAAATGGATGCGAATTTATAGTGCAAACCGTGAGACGATTAAAGATCCAGATCTGATATATCCGGAACAACGTCTTATGATTCCCAGACAACTTGGTCGGGATGACCATTTGGTTGCACGAGGTGAGTATCTTTCTAAAATAGCTGGATATGCACAGGTATATGGTGACCCGTTCAAGTGGACGAAGATTTATCAGGCAAACAAAGCAGATGGATTTATTCAGGACCCGAACCTGATTTATCCGGAACAGATTCTATCTATTCCAAGAAATTAATTTTTCTTAGACTCTATAGCATCTATTGCGGAAAAGGGGGGACTGCAATTCACTACGTTCTCATTCAGGGACGTTGAAGGATATAGTATGCCCTTATTTGCTGAATTATCAGTAGATAGGGGCATTTTTTTTTGTATTTCAGCCAGGCAGACGAATCAATCAGATAGATTTTACAATAGAGAATGATATATTCCCACGACTTTTAGGGGTCGGGGACTCTAATCTCAGGTATCTGGAAACGCATTTCCAATCTCAGATTACGGTTCGTGGCGGAAAACTAATTATCCAGGGGCCAGCAGATGAAGCTGACAAGATAAAGAGGGTCTTTCTCGATCTAGCTGCGCTGTACAAAGATCGCAAGCAGGTGACGATTGAGGACATTGACACCGTCCTACGACTTGCCGGAGTTCACGCTGGACCTGAAAGTCAGGAGTCTGGAAAAGAAAAACCACTGATCCTGGATGTTCCTCGGGGACCTATTCGGACACGAGGAAAACGCCAGTCTGGGTATATTAGGTCAATGGAAAAGAATCCCATTGTTTTTTCTACCGGACCGGCAGGAACTGGGAAAACTTATCTTGCCGTTGCAATGGCCGTAGACCGCTTTCAAAGAAAGTTGGTTGAGAAGATAATCCTCGTTAGGCCTGTTGTTGAATCTGGTGAAAATCTTGGTTTTCTCCCTGGAGATATTCTTGAAAAGGTTGACCCATATTTCCGTCCTCTCTACGATGCTCTTGATGATATGATTTCACGTGAGAATGTCAGGCGGTTAATTGAAAAAGGGCACATCGAGGTTGCGCCACTTGCCTATATGCGTGGCCGGACATTAAATCGAGCATTTGTTATTCTTGATGAAGCTCAAAATACAACCTCAGGACAGATGAAGATGTTTCTTACTCGTCTTGGAGCTGAATCCAGAGCTGTTCTAACAGGTGACTTAAGTCAGGTTGATTTACCTACATCAACTTTATCAGGATTGGAAGAAGCAAAAGGCATTTTGACCGGAATCAATGGGATCGGATTCATCGAATTCAATGAAAATGATGTGGTGCGGCACAAGTTGGTAGCAGATATTCTCAGAGCTTACAAGGCAAAGGCCGCAGAAAGTGAGTGAGCACGTTTCAGAAAATCCAAATCCAAAGGAAATATTTTGGTGGCACTGGGTTTCGGGGTTTGTGCTTGCAGTTCTCCTGACCTTTCTTGCTCCTCGGGGAAAATCTCCAGAGTTTTCGCATCTGGTAGAAGGGAGCATATCTCAAACTAAGATCATTGCTCCATTTGACTTTGAAGTTCTTAAAATGCCTGAAGACATTACTGCCGAAAGGCGTGAGTCTGCAGAAAGTGTTTTACCAGTTGTCATTAAAGTCGATTCTGTTGGTGATATGTATCGACGTGAGATACTGGTTTTTGCGACAGAGATACACAAGGTGTTTTCAAATCTCTCGAACAATTTTTATCGCGCTAAAATGTATGTTGGAGAGGATTCAGTACCATCGATTTCACCGGAAGACTATTCTATTTATAAGGATGGAGTTAATGGATTATTCTCACGATTCGGCTTTCGGTTAAGCAATGAAAGCTGGGATTTTCTGACAGCGCTTTTTCTTTTTGACAGGGAAACTGAACCGAACTTATATTTCCGTTATTTCGAGATTGTGCTCGAGGGAATTCTTCGTGATGTTTACGGTCAGGGAATAATCAATGTTCCGAAATCGCAGCTTACTCATGAATCGGGAAAGTTGGTGGTCAGTTACAAAGGAGTTGAAGATACTGCAGCTCTGGATCGCTTACTTACTCCAGATGAAGCACTCGGCCGAATTTCTGTGTTGCTTCCCGAGAAAACTTCGGGAGGTGCATTTCCTGAAGGGGTGATTAGTGCAGCTTATGAGATGCTGCAGCCATTCATATCTTCAAACATTATATTCGATGCATCAGAAACCCAAAGGCGACGCACCAACGCAATTAACAAGGTTCCAACTGCCTCCGGATTTGTAAAGCAGGATGAACTTATAATTGATAGAAATATCCGTGTTACTCATGAGCATGTTTTAAAGCTCAATTCCCTTGCGACGATACGAGCTGAACGGGAGCTGGAAAAGGGTGGTGCAACAGCACCATTACAGATTATCGGGCATTTTATACTTGTGGTAATTGTTATTGGATTTTTCTGGTCATATATCTATAATGTTCGCAGGGTGATTTGGTTAGATTGGAAACTGATGGTTTTGATTGTTATTTTGCTCAGTATGGTGCATCTATACGAAGTATATGTGCCGATTCAATATGAGCTTTCAAACTATCTATTTCTGGCTGCGGTGCTGGCAATGTTGCTGGGAATACTTATAGATCATGGGGTGGCACTTGTCGGGATTGTAGTAATGGCACTAATATCCGGCTTGTTACACGGAAATGATTATACAATAACATTTAGCATTATAGTCATAGGAGGAATATCTGTCAGGGCTATTCGTCATGTGACAACTCGTGGTGATGTTATGCGAGTCACTATTTATCTTGCAGCAACATTTTTGCCAATGGTAGCCGCATTTCATTTTATACGGTATACTGTTGATGCAAAAATATGGATAGATTTATTGTTGGCTTGCGTAAATTCTGTGTTTTCACCCATACTCGTATTAGGATTGGTATTTATATTTGAGAAGTTCTTTAAAATCACAACAGATTTGTCCCTGCTTGAATTGGTGGATTTAAATCGTCCGTTGCTAAGAGAGCTTGCAATAAAGTCACCGGGTACTTATCATCACAGTATTATGGTTGGCAGTCTTGCAGAAACAGCAGCACGCGCTATTGGAGCAAATGCCCTTCTAACGAGGGCAGGAGCATATTATCATGACATTGGTAAGATGGATGATCGGGACTTTTTCATCGAGAATCAGGAATCGGGGAGTGTAAATCCCCACGATCAACTGCCTCCGTCTAAATCTGCTGAAATAGTTATCAATCATGTGATTCGTGGATTGAAACTTGCGGAAGAATACGGTCTTCCGCCTCAGGTAAAAGACTTTATTGTGGAGCATCATGGTCGCACCAGAATAGCATATTTCTATGCCAAGGCTGTTGGGGAGATCGGTGATGATGTGAATCCCGATTTGTACCTTTATCCCGGACCGAACCCGCAGAGCAGGGAAACAGGAATTTTAATGCTCGCGGATGTTGTAGAGGCTGCTACACGAACGATTGAGATTGATAATAATATGGATTTGACGTTAGCCGTTGATAGTCTGATCAAAAAGAGAATTGCCGAAGGGGCTTTAGAAGAGTGTCCTCTGACATTAAAAGAAATTGGGCAGATTCAAAAAGCGTTTGTGCAAGTGCTGGTTGGTATTCACCATCAGAGGATAAAGTATCCGGATCAGAAAGTTACTGTTGATAGTCAATCGGACGACCCTTCAAGTGAAAATAGCCATTTGAAGCAAGGTGAAGGTCAAAGTGGATAATGGGGGTGAAATCTCTGCGGAAGTTGAAGAGCTTTCTGCTGGGTCAACTACGGTTGTTTTTACGACGAAAAGCGGATCACGACTTTTAGCGGAGAGGATTTTACTACTCACTCACCGCATTGCTGGAACTGAAGCTCGAGAGGTCAGAGCGGTAAATGTTGTCATTACAGACGATGCTTACCTTCACAATCTGAACAGGGATTACAAGAAAAAAGATCAACCGACTGATGTATTGTCTTTCAATCTGGCGGATTCGACCGACAATCACATAGAAGGTGATATATACATAAGTTTAGATAGTGCAGAATTGCAGGCGAAAGAAAGAAACGAAAAAATTGAAACAGAAGTAATACGTTTAGCTGCTCATGGATTTCTGCATTTGTGTGGCTGGACGCATGATGACGATGTCTCGCTGCGATCCATGATGGATCGTGGGGAGAAAGAACTGATATCTGTGTTATTACGGTAAGGCATTGGATAGCGACATATGGATAAGGCTTGCAGTAGTTTTTCTACTGCTGCTACTTTCTGCATTTTTCTCAAGTGTTGAAAGTGCATATTATTCTTTAAGCCGCAGTGTTCTGGACAGGATGCGAGGGTCTTCTGATCCACGGTCCAGACGCGCAGCGAAACTGATGGAAAAACCGAGATTACTGCTGTCGGTGATTCTAACTGGTAACACTGCTGTTAATACAGCAGCCGCCGCTATTGCTGCATTAGTCGCAGCAGAGGCCGCATTGGAATTCGGGATGAGCTCCGAGTTGGCAGTATTAATTGAGGTCGCTGTGATGTCAGCGATGATTTTGCTACTCGCTGAGCTTGTACCAAAATTTATGGCATTACGAGACCCAGAAAAGTGGGCGGTTAAAACATCTTCGATTGTCTTAGCGCTCAGGGTTATGCTGGCACCACTTGCATATCCATTATCATGGTTAACTTCTTCTCTTTCTCACATGATGGGAATTGAGCTGCAGAGCGTTACAACCATGTCTGAGTCTGAGATTCGAGCGTTGGTGCAAGTCGGTCATGAGCGTGGTGAGCTCGAGATTGAAGAGCGGAGAATGATTAACTCAATCTTTGAATTTGGCGATACTACTGTGCGTGAAATAATGGTCCCAAGGATTGATATTGTCGCAGCAGAGGCAAATACTCCACTCGATGAACTCCTTGATCTTGTTATAAATCAGGGGCATTCAAGGATTCCCGTTTACGAAGATACGATTGATAATATCATCGGGCTGATGTATGCCAAGGATTTGATAGCGGCTACAAGGACTTCAAAGACTTTTAATCTGAAAGCAATGATCCGCCCAAACACGTTCTTTGTACCAGAAGAGAAGAAAATCGATGATTTGCTCCATGAATTTCAACTCAAAAAGATTCATATGGCAATTATTGTGGATGAATATGGTGGAGTCGACGGTCTTGTTACAATGGAAGATATTATTGAAGAGATCGTTGGTGAAATTCAGGATGAATATGATAGTGAACAACCTCTTGTTAAAAGGCTCGATGAAAAGACTATTCTTGCCAATGGATTGTTGAGTATCTCTGAATTTAATGAGATGCAGGGTTTTGAGGTAGTGCAGGAGAGTGAGGCCTACGACACGATTGCAGGGTTTGTATACAAAGAGCTTGGGGTTGTCCCGAAAGTGAAGCAGGACTTTGAATTCAATGGATTTCGGTTTATTGTTGACGAGGTCATCGGTAAGCGAATCACTCGAATCCGAATTGTAAAGGAAGGTGGAGTATTCGAAGGTGATTGATCGCTCCCGAAATTTTATCAGGCATTTCGCTGCCGGCATTATGGTTCGGAAAGAGGTTAAGTTAAATACTCCATATGAGATCTCTTTGCAGAACATCTGGGAAGATATTCATCATTGTATTGTTTGCTGGCCCGAAGCTGGAATTGATGTGATGGCTGCAGAACTTGTATTCAGAAAGTTGAGAAACAGATTTCAATTTTCTGCAATAACAGTAATTGCACTGCCAGGAATGGGAGCTTCACCACCGGATTTTGGAATAGACGTATTTGAAATTGGGGCTGATGAGTTCACTTTTTACGGCGCTCCCAACGGCAAACTAAAATCCAGACTAAGAGGTTTGAAAGCTGATCTTGCAGTAGATCTGTCTCCTGAGTACAATCCGCTTTCAGCATATTGTTGTGCTGCATCCGGAGCGAGGATAAGGATTGGATTTGCAACGACAGAAGACGAATTTGTCTATAATGTTCAAATAGCTCCCAATCAAGAGAGATCAGGGATCGACCGTTATCGAGTTCTTGCGACATATATTGGGTAACGAATTTATGTGCAATCGCAAGCGGGGATGCTTGCGCTACTGGTGTCGCAGAATCCGATGTTAAAAAAGATAGTTAATGTATCTAAATAAAACAGTACCATTAAGACCTGGAACAACAATTGAGAGACCGGCGCGTTATCTGGGAGGTGAATATAATTCACGTAAACCCAGAGAATACGCAGATTTTCGGATTTGTCTTGTTTTTCCTGATCTTTATGAGATAGGGATATCCTATTACGGATATCAAATTCTGTACCATCTGTTCAATCAGATTGAGGGTGTTGTCTGTGAACGAGCATATCTTCCCTGGCAAGATATGCAAAAAGAATTAGTTAACAGAGGCCAGCACCTTTGCAGTCTGGAGAGTAATCGACCGCTGAAGGATTTTGATGCCATTGGCATAACACTCCAGACTGAATTGCATTACCCCGGTGTTGTAAAAATCCTTGATCTCGCAGGAATTCCAAGATATGCGCGAGATCGAAAGCAAGCTAATGACCGTACAGGAACAGACTACCCAATAGTATTGGGAGGTGGTCCCTGTGCGTTTCACCCGGAACCGGTGGCATTGTTTTTTGATGCTTTTTTAGTCGGCGACGGGGAAGACGCTGTGTCAGAAATTACAGAGATGATGCGTAAACGAGAGTTTAAAAAATCATCACTCGATGACAAGTGGCATAGGCTTGCTCAACTTGATGGGATTTATGTACCGGGACTATATCGACCGGATAAGACCGATCCTCGACAATTGTTGCCTGATACCGGCGCCCGTGCTCGGATCAGAGCTCGCACAGTTGTTGAGTTAAAATCGGAATTCTATCCTGCGAGGCCTATCGTATCCTCAATACGAGGAACGCATGACAGGCTTACCGTCGAGATTATGAGAGGGTGTACACAAGGCTGCCGATTTTGCCAGGCTGGGATGCTTCACCGTCCCGTGCGCGAAAGACCAGTACTTGAGATTGTCGAGCAGATAGTCTCTGGCCTTGCCAATACCGGGTGGGATGAAATTGGTTTACTATCTCTTTCCACCTCTGATTACAGCCAACTGCGGCCATTGCTTCAAATACTTTCAGATCGGTTAGCAGCAAAAGGTGAAAACAATGGAGGGACAAGAGCCACTTTAGCTTATCCTTCATTACGGCCGTCTTCTTTTACAGATGAGATGGCTGCGATTGATACAGGCGGAAAAAAAACGACCCTTACTTTTGCCATTGAAGCGGGGAGTGAGAGGTTACGAGCTGTAATCAACAAAGCCGTTCGTGAAGAGGAATTGTTCGATGCTGTTAATCGAGCTTATCAGTACGGATGGAACGCAGTAAAACTCTATTTTATGATTGGTTTGCCTACTGAGTCAGGCAGCGATATTGAAGAGGGAGCGAGATTGGTGAGCCGATTGGCGAGAAAGGTTCCGCGGGGCAGGGAGATCCGGTTCTCAATTTCACCCTTTATCCCGAAACCCCATAGCGTGTTTGCTGGCGAAGGGTACGGTGATATCAATCAGTTAATTCAGCGGCAGAGGGAACTCTACCGTTCCTTAAAAGGACGCTGGATTAAAAAGTCCTGGCGTGACCCTGAAGAAAGTATGATCGAGACTGTTTTAGCTCGAGGTGACAGACGTCTGGCACCAGCAATCGAGGAAATTGCCGAAAGAGGCTACGGACTTGATGGTTGGGGAGACGAGTTTTCAACCCGAAACTGGATTGAATCACTGAATCGAAACACCCCCGATTGGCGGAAATTATTAGAGCCATTAACTGAAGGCGAACCGCGACCGTGGGATCATATTACGAAGGGTATTACCGATCATTTTGTCAAGAAGGATTTGAGTCTGGCTCATTTTGGCGTTAGGATTGAGGATTGCAGGTCAGGTGAATGTACGTTGTGTGGCTTGACAGGAACCTGTGACCATCTGACTCCAATACCGGATGTTTCGGTTTTACCGGAAAAGGATCATCTGAATGATAAGCCGAGTGGTCAGCCCGGACCTTATTTTTGGTTTCGATTGAAATTTAGTAAGCTTGGGAAAGCTCGATATCTTGGTCACCATGACTTGATGAGGATTGTCGAGCGTAGTTTACGTCGGGCAGGGTTGGAATTGAATTATAGCGAGGGTTTTAATCCTCGACCAAGAGTCAGGTATGGGCCGGCAATTTCGCTTGGGATAGGCATGGCTGAAACCTGGCTGGAGTTTGAAGCGGCAGATATACCAAATATGTCGACATTCACAAAGGAGACAAAACGGTATTTCCCGCATGGGGTAAAGCCCATTAGTCTGATAAAAATTACTAAGAAGGGAAACACCGAACCGGGAGAACATCGCAGCTTTAAGCTCCGATTTAATAAGCCGATTCAAATCAGTTCTGGGCAGGGTACTTCTGCTGAAGAGGGGGGCGTTGTATCCTGGACTATGATCCCGGGGGGGAGAACGATTAATGTAACACTGAAGCGCACGGGCGAGAAAAACAGATTTCCCAAACCGGAAGATGCAATTCGCATGATTGCCGGTGAAGGGGAACAAATATGGGATTCTGAGCATGCTCCGGAATTATTGAGCGTGACTCTTTTAGAAACATAAAAATGAAGCAAGATATTGTAATAAATTCAACTACGAGCGAAACTCGGATTGCCCTTCTTGAGGATGATCAGTTAGTCGAGGTATTTGTAGAGAGACCAGAAAATGAACGCATGGTCGGCAGTCTCTACAAGGGAGTCGTTCGCAAGGTAATGGTGGGTATGTCGGCAGCGTTCGTAAATATTGGTTTTCAGCAGGATGCCTTTCTGCATTTTTCCGATATTGGGGGCGGTGACAACTATTCGATGGATGGTGTAGAAAAAGACAATGAAAATGGAAAAAGTCATCACTCTCGTAAGAGATGGGAAAAACCTGACATAAAAACCGGTCAGGAGATATTAGTTCAGATTATAAAAGAACCGATTGGAACCAAAGGACCTCGAGTTAGTTCACAGATATCAATGCCCGGTCGTTTTTTGGTGCTCGTGCCTAATGAAGCCTTTATGGGCGTTTCACGTAAAATCAGGAGTTTTCAGGAAAAGAAAAGGCTCAGACAGGTTGCAAGGCGGATATGTCCAAAGGAATATGGTTTAATTATCCGGACGCAGGCGGAGACCAAGAGTGAAGATGTACTGCGGGCAGATCTTGACAGGTGTATAAAGAGCTGGCGAAAAGTTTTGGCCGGGCTTAAAACCCAAAAAGAACCGGGATTGGTTTACCGAGATATGTCAATGGCTTCTTCGGTAATTCGTGACCTCTTCACGCCGGAAGTAAACAGCCTCGTAATTGATTCTCGGAAGCAATACCGTGAGATTCTCAGCTACATAAAGGATGTTGCACCTAACCTCGCCAATAAAATCCTCTTACACTCCGACAGGATTCCAATCTTTGACAAGTTTGGCGTTGAGCTCGAGATCGAGAAGAGCTTAATGCGGAAAATCTGGCTAAACGGTGGTGGTTATTTATACTTTGATCAGACTGAAGCATTAATCGCTATCGATGTCAACAGCGGAAGATTTGTGGGTAAACGGGATCATGAAGATAACTCGTTAAAAGTTAATCTGAAAGCTGGTCGGGAGATCTGCCGTCAGCTGCGGCTGCGTGACATCGGTGGGATTCTCGTGATTGACTTTATCGACATGGCGTTTCAATCTAATCGTGATCGGCTTTTTGAGGAAATGAGGCAAGCCTTACGCATGGACCGCGCTAAATGGGACATTGCTCCGATTAGTGCATTTGGTCTGATGGAAATGACCCGTCAGCGGATCCGCCCATCACTTCTATCTACATTCCGCGAACCGTGCCCTAAATGTGAAGGTACCGGACTCGTCCCGTCTATGGAAACTGTTGTGACATTCCTCGAACGGTGGATCAAGAGATTCGGTTCACACACACATGAGAGAAGGCTTGGACTGGTGCTGAACCCCAAGGTAAAAAACTACCTGTCAGGTGGAATCAACAGCCGAATCGCGCGGATAATGTGGAACAATCGTGTGTTTATTACCATGGAAGTTGATGAGGACATGAAGATTGATGACTTCCGTGGATATTCCTATAAACAGAAGCGGGATGTTACAAGTGACTTTTTAGTCAATAACATTGCGAAATCTGGGTAATTAACTCAAAAGATGTTGACGATTCAGATGTTAGTGATTATATTATAGGTCTTGATAATTTTTGCAAGGATAAACAACTATGTATGCCATAGTCAAAATAGCTGGTCGTCAATACCGTGTTTCTCAGGATGAAGCAGTCGAAGTTGACAGAATAGATGTTGAACCTGGCGGTCAGGTAACAGTTGAAGATGTTATGATGATTGCTGATGGAGATAACGTTGAGATCGGTACACCGCAACTTCCCTACAAGGTAAACCTGGAAGTTGTAAAGCATGACCGACGCGCAAAAGTGAGATCTGTTCATTTTAAGCGCCGTGGCGGTATGCGCCGTACAATTGGTCATAAACAGCAGTACACGGTTTTGAAAGTGAAATCAATTGAGAAGGGGAGCTAAAGATGGCTCACAAGAAAGGTGGCGGTAGCTCAAGAAACGGAAGAGATTCCAACTCCCAGCGACTCGGAATCAAACGTTTCGGTGGGCAGATGGTGACAACCGGGACGATTATTTCTCGTCAACGCGGAACACATCATCACCCCGGTAAGAATGTTGGCATTGGCAAAGACGACACACTGTTTGCACTGGCTCCAGGACGGGTAGTTTTTGAACGATACCGTGGACGCAATGCGATCAGCGTTATTACAGAGTCGGAATAACACTCCGATTTAATACACGTTTTCCAGGAGGAGTTAAAATGGCAAGAAAAAAAATAGCACTGATTGGTGGAGGCCAGATCGGTGGCATCATGGCATTATTGACAGCACAGAAACAACTCGGTGATGTTGTCATGCTTGATATTCCGGAAATGGAAGGAATGGTCAAGGGCAAAATGCTTGATATGGCTGAAGGAACAGCAGTTGGCGGATACGACGCAAACATGACTGGAACCTCCAATTATGCTGATATCGAAGGTGCGGATGTTGTAATCATCACAGCAGGTCTTCCCCGTAAACCCGGAATGACCCGTGATGATCTCCTTGACATCAACGTCAAGATTATCACAAACGTTGCAAATCAGGTCAAAAAATATTGCCCGAATGCATTCTGCATTATTGTAACAAACCCACTCGATTCGATGGTTTATGCATTCCGGAAGATTACTGGTTTCTCGAAGAATATGGTCTGCGGAATGGCTGGTGTACTTGATTCATCACGTTTCCGTTCCTTCATCGCAATGGAACTGAATGTATCAGTCGAAGATGTAGCCGCAACAGTTCTCGGTGGTCATGGCCCAACAATGGTTCCGCTACCCAGACTTACAACAGTTGGTGGTATTCCTTTAACTGAGCTTATGGATGCCGAAACAATCGAAGCAATCTCCAAGCGTACCCGCGCAGCAGGTACAGAAATTGTAAAATTGCTCGGTAACGGTTCTGCATTCTTCTCGCCAGCAGCTTCTGCTATCGAGATGGCGAATTCATACCTCCTCGATAAGAAACGGGTTCTCCCGGTTGCCGCATTGTTAGAAGGCGAGTATGGCATCAACAATTACTATCTTGGTGTTCCCGCAGTTATCGGAGCCGGTGGTGTTGAGAAAATCATCGAAGTTAAACTTAACGATGATGAACAAGCATTACTTCAGGTTTCACTTGATGCTGTCAAAGGCGCAATTGTTGACGTGGATGAGAGAATATAAGATTTGATTGATTCGTCAGGTTTTACAATCTGACTTTTCGACAGAAAAAGGTTGGTCGGATGAGTTGCGGAATTCATTCGATCAACCTTTTTTTTGTTGGAGTTTGGTTGGTGGGGGTGTAGGGGCACGTCGCCACGTGCCCTTTTCCTTTTTGTGGCAGAGTAACCGTAACTCAGAATCATTTTCATCCATGGGCTGTCTCACTGGCGCACGCCAGTGTCCAGAGAAGCAGATTGTGAATAGACAATTCAATCATTTTTTATGGGGTTTCTGGTGGAAGTTTTGTAAGGGCACAGCACATGTGCCCTCTTCCCTCTTGTGGCAGAGTAATCGTAACTCAGAATCATTTTCATCCATTGGCTGTCTCACTGCCAAACGTCAATGTCCAGAGAAGCGAGCTGAGCATTAACCATGACTGTGCTGAATAAAGAGATACTCTGATCTCCGGCATACGCTGGAGTGAAAACTTACCGCCTAATTAATTTCAGACAAGATGCCTACAATACAGTTCGTCTTCTCCTGATGTAGTGAGATGTCGCTTTAATGTGGATTGACATGAATCGGTCTTTGCCAGCAGTAAAAAGGAAAAAAAAGATTTACAGGAAGCTACTTGACATTTAGAGAGAATGGAACTAAATTATTTCTATAAATAGTCAATGAATCGATGCTGCTACTTAAATAAGATGAAAAATGGAGAAAGGAATGCGCAAACTAATTATCTCACTTATGCTGATCCTTAGCATATTCTCTCTTGATACAGTGGCCCAAACATTAAGTATCAATCCCGAGGAATTACTGTTTTCAAGGCAACTGGAAGGAATTGAAATCGAATTGGAGAATATCAGTGGTGAACCTCTTAGCGTAGGGTTGGTAGGTATTTTTCCCTGGGATTCAATGCAATTTGAGGTACAGATTCCCGAATCAAGACATTGTCAAGCAGCTCTTAAGGACGTTAGAGGAGCTTTAAGCGAATACTTTGAAGAACAAGGCGAGGAGCCGGAAACCGTTGAGGACCTGATCCGTGAGGGGTATCTTGATCTTGAAGAAGAAATGTTTGAAATGTGGGAATTTACCTGGTCAGGTTTGTTTCCTCCAGGATGGATATTTGCAGTATCGACATCAGAAATGCCTGATGGTGAAGGACACAGACTTTTTTATGATGTTCAAGGCCATAAAATGCTGGGCTATGGAACTTGGGGAACTCAAGTCTGGATTCAAATTGATGTTGATGAAGTTCGAAATATTCTGGTAAGATATTATATGCGTTCAGATGGCCCGCATAATGGTCATATCATGGTCCTAAGCTCAACGGCTGGTGGCGAAGGCGATACACTCTTTATCCCAATTGTAGGAGATGTAAATCGTGCCGTATCTGAATCACAATTGATCCCTTCAGGATTTGAGATGTCAGCTTCATATCCAAATCCGTTTAACTCTCAAACAATTATTAATTACAAGCTACCAAAAGCGATGGAAATTGAACTGATACTCTACGATCTGAAAGGCAGACATGTCAGAGCGTTGTATAGTGGACACGCGACCGCTGCCCACGGTTCAGTTACGATTGACGGTTCGGAACTTGCATCTGGAGAGTATATTGTTAAGATGGTTGGAAACGGGGCTGCTTTAAATCAGATGGTTGTATTAATCAAGTAATCGAATCCTGCTGAAATTTGGTAGTATGGGAGCTTTCTGAAGTGCTTTGTGGCTCAAGTATAACAAAATAATCACATGTAATGACTGCTGTCCAATACACGTTTGCTCCCCATGCTACTCATTTCCAATCAGGTTGGGAATGAGGCGGAACAGATATAAATATCATATTCTCGCACAATCTGCTTGTGGTCTGGTTTATTTTGGCATTTTGCCGGGTATAGAATTTCTACAATAATCTTCTTTTGGTTTATCTGCTAATTGGTTATTTTGTTTGCTCTTGAACCGCTATTGTTGCTTGCTTCCAGGTTTGTTATTAAAAAAACACCTTGAATTTTTAACAAGAAACTCCTTATTAAAATCATTTTAATAAGGATTTGCAGGCAGGGACGCCTGCGCTACTGCAATCTCCACGACCTCAAGGGTTCGCGGCTACGAACACTACCCTTGACAAATCCAAAAATACTTGCTAAATTACTGTGTGAAATTCAAACATTCATACACAGGGGATATGAATTGGCTACAACCAAAATAAAGGAACGATTTCAGGTTACCATTCCTCGGGAAGTTCGGGATCGGTTTAAGTGTGAGGTGGGGGATACTCTGGATGTTGCTTATCAGAATGGGCGGATTGTTATGGTTCGGCAGCAGGTTATTGCTAAACCTCAGATCGCTAAGCTTGATAAAGAGGAACAGGTGCTCGCTCACACTGCCCGGGAAAAAATCAGGAAGATCGGTTCTGATTTTCTGAACTCTGTTGGGTTGTCTGATGACGAATTTAAGGTTGCTGTAAAAATCGGTTTGATTGATCCGGATGAAGCATGGTGGTACAGCGAGGAATGGCAGTCTGGGGAACGGGAAGCATCTAATGATTTGAAGGATGGTGAAGTATCGGACGCGATGAAAGGGGCTGAATTGAATCAGTATTTGAACGATCTGCGTTCAAACAAATGAAAATCCGATTAAGCAATCAGTTCAAAGCCGATTATATCAAGCTGTCAGATCAGCAGGCAAAGCTTGCAAAGGAATAGATAACTCTCCTTCAAAGCAATTTCCGACATCCATCATTACGGACAAAGAAAATGAAAGGGGAAGCGGGGAAACTGGATATCTACAGAATGCGAGTTACACAGTCTCTGAGAATTACCTTCAGCATCAATGGTGATTTATTAATTCTAAGACGGATTGGTGGTCACGATAAGACCATATTAAGCCCTTGATTTGATTTGAAACAAATGCCATAAATTCCACGACCACAAGGGATCGCGGCTACTTGTAAATTGATCACTTGATCCCTTGTCCCCTTGATCACTTTCCACCCTTTCCGTCACTTCCGTCACTTTTCCGTCACCACCTCAATCCCCTACCCACAAACGCTTTCCGCCAAAAGGGTGACGAAGTGACGATAATTATTGCTATCCCCCCTACTGTCCTGTACTCAGTGGTGAAACTTGACTATTGGATAATAATGTTGTATATTGAATGCAAAATGACGCATATGTGATATGTTTCGATGAAAAAGTTTCGGGTTATGTTGAACGGGCTCATGCAAATTGGGGAGATTTGATAATT
>JABGPL010000160.1 GCA_018644935.1 Calditrichota bacterium
TTCAGATCAACAAAAGAGTACAGTCTTTGCTCTCCATAATTATGATGAACTCTATGATTCTCTTCAAACACACAGAAGGAAGCAGGTTGGTTTAACCTCTAAGTATTTGTCTGAAGCTTTATTTGGAGGTGCCCAATGAGCTTCAATGAGATGAACACCATCGAGAATGCTCTACGCGACCACCTCGTTGGCAAGCCCGTTACCACTCAAACCGGCATGGTAGCTGAAGAGACGGCTGAATACATCGCTGGTAACAGAGACCTGAAATGGAAATATGTCCATGGTGAAAATCTTGTGCTCTATGGCAAGCAGCCACAGGATGTCTTTGTCGACACCTGGCTCAAGGATTCATTGTGCCGTTTAAATGAACCATTGGCGGCCAGTCCGGATCTTGCGGATGAGGTGATTCATCGTCTGCGTGGCGTGCTGTTGGAGGCCGGTTACAGCGGTCTTATCCGGGCCAATGAGATTCTTCAGGACTGGCTGCTGGGCCGGATATCCATGCCTCTTGGCAAGGATGGTGAACACATCACCATTCACGTGCTTGATTTCGACAACCCGCAGAACAATCACTTTGTGGTCAGCCAGCAGGTTCAGTTTACCGGCACGAGAGACTGCTACTTTGATTTGGTGCTCTATATCAACGGACTGCCGCTGGTTGTCGGCGAGGTGAAAACGCCGGTGCGCGATGCCATCAGTTGGCAGGATGGCGCAGCGGATTTTATGGGAGGTCTAAAACATTACTGGGAAAACCAAAGAGCCTTTTTTGTGCCGAACCTGCTCTGCTTTGCCTCGGAAGGAAAGACCTTCTATTACGGCGCAATCGGTGCCCGTTTCAAGAACTGGGCTCCGTGGCACAGTACCGAAGACCGGGACGAAATCCCGCAGGATATGCGTACCGTACTAAAGAGTGCGGTTCGTCTGCTGCACCCGAAGACCCTGCTGGAAATCCTGCAATCCTTTGTGGTGTTCTCAACGGTCAAGCAGGGAGAAGGCAAACCGAGCTTCAAAATCAAGATTCTGCCCCGCTACCCGCAGTATGATGCCGCCAAGGCTATTGTGGACCGTGTAAAGACACAGGACGCCCGTAAGGGGCTGATTTGGCATTTTCAGGGTTCCGGTAAATCACTGTTGATGCTGTTTGCGGCGCAGATGCTCAAGGCTGATCCGGATCTGAAAAACCCAACAGTGGTGGTTGTGGTGGACCGCGTGGATCTGGATAGTCAAATAAACTCGGTGTTCAACAATGCCGCTGTCAAAAACGTCACACCGGTGAAGTCCTGCAAGGCGCTGGCTCAGGAGCTCAGACAGGATTCACGTCAGATTCTGATCACCACCGTTTTCAAATTCGATGAGGTGGAAATTGACGAAGACAAGATCGATGGCCTGAATCCCAGGGATAATATCATTGTGCTGGTGGACGAGGCTCATCGCACGCAGGAAGGCAGTCTGGGTGAAAAGATGCGCTGGGCGCTGCCGAATGCCTTCTTCTTCGGATTGACCGGTACGCCAATTTCAGGTCTCGAACGAAACACATTTAAGCTGTTCGGTGCTCCGGGTGATCCGGGCAGGTACCTCAATCGCTACTCCTATAAGCAGTCGATTCGTGATGAGGCGACACTGCCTGTCAAATTCGAACCTCGTCTGGTTGAGCTGCGCATCGACCGGGAAACCATCGATCAGGGATTTGAGGAGCTGGCGCAGCAGAACAATCTCAATGAGGAAGACAAGACATACATCTCTCAAAAAGCCGGAAAGCTGGCGCACCTGCTGAAAGCGCCTAAGCGTATAACCGCAATCGCGGAGGACATCTCAACCCATTATCAAAACCATGTGGCGCCCAAACACTTCAAAGGAATGGTGGTCGTGTATGACCGAGAGGCTGTGGTTCGGATGTACTATTCTCTTTGCGAGCGCCTCGGCAAAGACGCTGTTGAAGTGGTGATGAACATTTCACAAGGCACCATTGAAGAAGAAACGGACGAGAACGGAAAGCCGAAGAAAATAGCAACCGACTGGCTTAATTGGCAGAAATTCGGACCCCCGATTGAGAAGGGAGACTTCAAGCGGTGGCAAGGAATCGATGCCAGCCCGGAAGTTCAGGAGCAGTTGCTTGACCGCTATCGAGATGCGACGGACCCGCTCAAGGTTATTATTGTTACCGCCAAGCTGCTTACCGGATTCGATGCGCCGATCTGCTACTGCATTTATCTGGATAAACCCCTCAAAGATCACACTCTGCTTCAGGCCATGTGCCGTACCAATCGCCTCTACAGCGACACCAAAAAGCACGGCTTGATTATTGATTACCTCGGGGTGTTTGAAAATGTCGCTAAGGCGCTGGATTACGATCCCAAGGAAATCGAAGGCGTAGTGGAGAGCGTTGAGGCAATCAAAAAGCTGTTTCCTGAAGCGATTCGAAAATGCCTTGAGTATTTCCCGGGAGTTGATCGAGCCGTTGAAGGTTATGAAGGCTTGATTGCCGCACAGGATTGTCTGGTCGGCAATGAAAAGAAAGATGCTTTTGCCGCACAGTTCAATGTGTCGAAACGATTCTGGGAGGCGATTACGCCCGACCCATATCTGAATCCTCTCCGCAAGGACTATCGCTGGCTGGCCCAGGTCTATGAGTCAATTAAGCCTGTCGGCGGATTAGGCTCTTTGCTTTGGGAATCCCTTGGGCCGGAAACCATCAAGCTGATTCATGGACACACGGAGATTGATCGGATCAGGGATGACATCGACGAGCTGGTCATGGACGGCGAATCGGTTTTTGAATTGACCGAGGAAGAGAAAAAGAAAAACGCCAAGAAACTGAACCTGTCACTTATGGCAAAGGTACGCTCGAAGAATGAACCCCGCTTTGAAGAGCTGGGGCAGCGGCTTGAGCGACTCAAGGATAAATATGAAGCCGGTGTTCTGAGCAGCCTCGATTGGCTGAAGGAACTCCTTGATGCGGCCCGCGATATGGTTCGCCTCGAGAACGAGACCCATGAGGAAGTCATTCCGGATGATAAACAAGCTCTCACAGAGATATTCCTTGAAGTCAAGAATGACACGACTCCACAGATTATTGCAAATGTGGTAGAGGACATCGATAGGATTGTGAAAGCTACTCGTTTCGATGGGTGGCAAACTACGCATGCTGGGCAAAAGGAGATCCAGAAGGTATTACGGCAGACCCTGTTCAAATACAAGCTCCATAAGGAACAAGAGCTTTTTGAGAAGGCATATGGGTACATCCGCGAACATTATTGAGACCAATGAAATATTCATTGATCGATCAATTACCATGCATAAACGGCAGGATGGGTAGCAATTATGTATATTGAAAAGATCAATATTGAAAATTACAAATGTTTCCATGGGAAATTTTCTTTAGAGCTAAATCCCACGGTAAATATACTCGTAGGAAATAATGAGTCAGGAAAATCCACTATTCTTGAAGCCATAAATCTTGCCTTAACGGGTATAATCAACGGACGATATCTTAGGAATGAACTCACCCCATATCTGTTCAACAGCCAAACCGTACATCAATATGTTCATAGCTTGACAACACCGAATAAGCAAGCTCCACCAACTATCTGCATTGAATTATACTTTCAGGGAGAAGAACTCGCCTCCTTTAAGGGCAATGGAAACAGTGAGAGACAGAATAGATGCGGTCTTATGCTAAAAACCGAATTTGATTCTGATTATCAGCCGGAATACGAAGCGCTTATTTCATCAGGGAGTTTAAAAACCGTCCCTATAGAATATTACAGAATCATCTGGCAATCTTTCGATCGAAATGCAATTACATCAAGAAGCATTCCGCTAAAAGCAGTTCTTATAGACTCATCGTCAACAAGATATCAAAACGGTTCTGATGTATATATCTCACGAATTATTCAGGCCGATCTTGATGACGCAGACAAAGCCGCGATCTCTCAGGAATACAGAAAAATGCGGGAGTCATTCGGAGAAGCCGAAGCTGTAAAAGCAATCAATGAAAGAATTGAGTCGAAATCTAAAATATCTGACAAGTCCTTATCTATTTCAGTCGATCTGGATACATATAATTCCTGGCAAACGACACTTATGACTTTCCTGGATGATATCCCATTCCATCAAATCGGTAAAGGAGAACAATGTATAATCAAGACAAATCTTGCTTTAGGACATAGGAAAAGCCAGGAAGCAAATCTCATCCTCCTGGAAGAACCAGAGAATCATCTATCCCATGCCAGATTAAATCAATTACTGGCCAATATTGAAACTGAGTGTGAGAACAAGCAGATAATCGTATCTACACATAATAGCTTTGTTGCGAATAAACTTGGGCTTGAGAAATTAATATTGCTGAATAATCAGCGCTCCTCTACCTTTTCAGAACTAAAGCCGGATACCTATGATTATTTCAAAAAACTGCCGGGATATCAAACGTTACGATTGTTACTCTGTCGCAAAGCAATTCTTGTTGAGGGACCTTCAGATGAGCTAATATTTCAAAAAGCATATTTGACTGAGAACGATGGGAAGTTGCCTATAGAAGATGGAATAGAAGTAATTTCTGTAAGCTTAAGCTTCAAAAGATTCTTTGAGATTGCAAAAGCAGTCAATCAGCCTGTTGCTGTAATTACAGATAATGATGGTGATTACTCGAATAAAATTGAAAAGAAATATAAGGATTTCAAGGATGTTGCCTGCATCTCTATCTTTGCTGATGATAGAAACGAGTTGAATACTCTCGAACCACAGTTCATCACAGCCAACAAAGAGAAAAAGGAACTGCTATGTAAAACCATTCAAATGGACCCAGCCGAATACGACACCGAAGAAAAAATTACTAGATACATGATCGATAATAAAACGGAATGGGCACTCCATGTTTTTGAATCGGACACAGATCTATCTTATCCTCAGTATGTTGTGGATGCAGTAAGCTGGTGCAATGAATAATAACAAGTTAATAGTTGCCGCAGCGGGTGCTGGTAAAACAACCTATCTGGTAAATGATGCACTGGCCAAGGACGGAAGAATCCTAATCCTGACCTACACCATATCGAATGAAGATGTGATTAAACGGCGGTTCTATCAAGCCAATGGTTGTATCCCTCGTAATACACACATACAGACATGGTATTCATTTCTCATCCAGCATGGTGCAAAACCATATCAAGGGTGTATAGATGACTCCTTGTTTGAGACCGAAATCAAGGGGATGGTATTAGTTAATAATCAATCTGGTTTTCGGTATAGAGACAGAAGAGGGCCTGTCTATTGGGGAGAAGATAATCTTGAGAAATACTACTTCACCAAAGACTACAAGCTCTACTCTGATAAAATATCGAAATTCGTCGTCAGATGTAATGAGAAATCAAGCCACGCAGTCATTGACCGCTTGGCCGCAGTATATGATCGTATTTATATTGATGAGGTTCAGGACTTGGCAGGATATGATCTTGAATTACTGAAAGAATTATTGGCTTCACCAATGTCTATCCTCCTCGTAGGAGATCCCCGACAAGTTACCTACCTTACTCATATTGAACGTAAATATGCAAAATATCAGAATGGGAAGATACAGGATTTTTTCGAGACCGAGCTTGGGAAACGCATCTCATGTGAAATTGATACCTCCACCTTAAATGTATCTTATAGGTGCAACCAACCGATATGTGAATATGCGTCAAAGCTATATCCCAATCTACCAGAGACAAAATCATCTTCAACGTCCGAAAATCATGGGAATTATCATCAAGGAATATTCCTTGTCGAAACCGAATCAATCGCAGATTACCAGAAACGATTTTCAGCTGTTCAATTGCGATGGGATCGCAGAACTGTAATACTTTCTAACTATCCTGTTATGAATTTCGGAGAGGCAAAAGGCGAGGCATTCGACAGAGTCTTAATATATCCGACTGAAGATATGCGCACATGGGTAAACAACAATAACTCATCATTGTCGGAAGGAGCAAGAGCTAAGTTCTATGTTGCCCTTACTCGTGCCCGGTATAGCGCCGCTATTGCTATGGATTTTAATGACGTACATGAAATTCAGGGAGTGAATAAATGGAAGTTTTCCGGATAAATTTGTTCGATCACTGATATTCCACCGCGCATCAACTACAAACTGTACCCCTGTTGGCTTCACTACATAGATGCAAACAACCTCTCGAGTGTAGCCGTTACGGTGACGGTAGTCCGACCATCCAATCTGGCCCATTCAGAATACGCCGCCGCGGGCGCATCGCGGCGGCCATTCCGTGCAGCATCCCGGCGCTTCATGGCGCCGGGCGGTCTATCGAATAGGGGCTACCGGACGCAATACCAATTCAATGAGTCACAACGATATTGAGGAATCCCGG
>JABGPL010000161.1 GCA_018644935.1 Calditrichota bacterium
TGTATTTTAAACTGGGGTGGTGATCTTAATCTTTTAAACTGCATTCTAATTGGTGATGGTGGAGACTTGTTAGTTGGAGGTTCAGAGGATAGACGAAATACTATAAATATTTCTTATTGCAATATCGATGGTGGAAATGAAAATATTATTGCGAGAGAAAGAGTAACTATAAATTATTCCGAAGAAACTTGCATCGACGAAGATCCCCTGTTCGTCGACGCTGAAAATGGAGATTACCACTTGACTGAAGATTCGCCATGCATTGATGTTGGTGATCCGGATGCGGAACCTGACCCGGATGACACACGAAGGGATATGGGAGCCTATTATTTCCATCAGGAAAATAATAATCCCGAATTGCAGCATTTTGTTGATGTCCAGGAGACGGACGTATCTCATTTAATATTAGTGGAGGAGGTACAATTTGATGATGAACCTGTGGCTGATGGATGGGAGATAGGTGTTTTTACTCGTGATGATGTTCTTTCGGGTGCGGTTGTTTGGGGCGATGGCGGAGCTGAACTGATCGCTTATGGAGACAACCAGGAAACTGAAGATGTTGAAGGATTTTACCCCGACGAATATTTACTGAGCTTCCGGGCATGGAACCCTGAAACTGACATGGTTCACCGTTTTGGATTCGATGTGGACGTGGGAGGTTGGGAGTGGAATAACGAAGATGAGACTACTGTATCACTGTGGAGTAATCCGGAAATCGTTGAACAAAGGATTGAGTTGAATGAACACTGGAACATGATTTCACTCAACATTCGTCCGTCTCGACAGTTTTATGTTCGGTTTGGAAACGATGAGTTTCCAGATGTTGTCTGCATGACCCTGCAATTCTGGGATGGGCCTGAACGCCACCATCATATCCTGCTGAAAAACGGTCTTGGTCACTTTTATGTGCCTGCTTGGGGTTTTCATCAAATCCCCGGTTGGATGCCCGATGAAGGATACCAAATCCTGATGGATACCGACATGACCGGCACCTGGTGGGGAACACAAATAGCTCCCGAGGAAGAAATTGCCCTGCGTGAAGGTTGGGGAATTTATGCATATTACCCGGGCTACGAATTGGATGCCAGTGCTCCGGATTTTTATGTCCTCTCTAACATAATTGAGAATGTTGAATTAGCAAAGGATGAAGATGGCAGTTTTATTGCAACCGAATTCAATTTTTCAAACATGCCCCCCTGGAGAGCGGGAGAGGGTTACCAGATCAAGACAACTCAGGAGTGCGTTCTGGTCTATCCGGAACAGCGCGACGAAGAATTGAACGCTTCGGAGAACACGCTAATCCGCCATTGGCATCAACCTGCTCCGACCGGGAACAATATGAGTATCCTCGTCGACTTGAAGGATGTAGTCTCAAAGAACTCGGAAATCGCTGCATTCACCGAATCCGGACAATTGGTTGGTTGTGGAGTCGTAAATGAAAACGGGCAGTGCGGACTGGCAGTCTGGGGTGATGATACAGCTACTGATGAAGTGGACGGTCTGCTCGATGGTGAAGCATTTGTTTTGATGTGTTGGGAAGATGGTACTCGGCAAGAGACGGATTTACGTGTAACTGATATAATCAACGGCGAAGGACTGAACTTCGGGATTGATGGATTTACAACTCTGACCTGTTCGCCGATTTCAGGGCTTCCTACAGATATGGAAATCCTCTCGATCTCTCCAAATCCATTTAACAGTTCAACTTCGATCAATTACTCCATTCCGGCTATGGATCGAATAAAAATTTCAATATTTGATATCAATGGCAGGCTGATTGAAACTCTTGTGAATGAGACTCTGTCGGCGGGGATATATAATGTGGTTTGGGATGCGAGTATGGTTAGTGCAGGTGTGTATCTGTTAAGTATAAAAGATAGTGCAGGAAAACCAAGCCGGATACGAAAACTTGTGATGATACGATAATAAATCTTTATCTTGTCTTATAATATAGAGATGAGACGTTTTTCTAAACAAAGACTGCCTTTTTAAGTCTTTGTTGAAGTAGACATATTACCTGTAGTGCTTGTTCTTTTTTTACACAAGGTAAAACCATGAAACCAAAGTTATTTGTTTTTCTGTTTCTTGCTGCAATAATGTCGGCAAGTCTAAACGATCTTTTCGCTGATGTCATCAACGTCCCTGATGATTTCGAGACTATTCAAGCTGCTGTAAACAACACCGCGGAAGGTGATACTGTTTTGGTTCAGCCGGGAGTATACAACGAGAGGGTGGGAATGCCGCCCAATAATATTGTCCTCACCTCTCTACGTATCATCGAAGGTGATGAAGACTTTATCGAACGGACAATTATAGATGGCGTCAATATCAACCGTAGTACAGTCCGTGTGGCTGATGGAACTGACGAACGTACTGTCATTGATGGTTTCACGATCATCAACGGTGATACCGATTACGGTGGTGGCATATACATCGCCAATGCAGGTCCAACACTTCGCTTTCTAATACTATCCGATAATGACGCCGACCGTGGCGGTGGTGGTCTTTATGTCACTCGCATGAGCTGGCCAAGTATATCCAATTCTGTAATCAGAAATAATTTTGGTTTCATTGGCGGTGGTGTCGTGGTCATAAACGGTTCCAGCCTCACTGTAAATGATTGCGTGATCGAAGGGAACACTACCAATGAACACGGTGCCGGAATCCATTGCACCCTTGACAGCGAATTGAATTTAGAGGATGTAATCATCCGTGAAAACGAAGCTACCATGTTCGGTGGCGGATTACATATTAACGCTCGAACGGTCGCCAATCTGAACCGGGTCAGAATTGTCGATAATATAGGTGATACCGGTGGCGGGTTTGCAGTTAGGGCGGAGGCGGTGTTAAATGCAACTAACGTTGAAGTCATTGGTAATTTCAGCAACACAAATGGCGGTGGATTATACGCTGATGGCTCGACTACTAATATGACCGACTGTAGTTTTTTCAACAACAGCAGCCAGAGTCAGGGCGGGGGTCAATACTTCTGGGCAGGTACTGCTGAATTTACACGCTGCATAATTGCTGACAATGAGTGTCCAACTGCAGGAGTAATTCAGAATCTTTGGGGGGAAGTAAGTTATTATAACTGCACAATTGCTAACAACCGTGGTGAAGAATCCAGCGAAATTGGTGTTATCATCGGTAAACTGACCTTATTGAATTCTATTGTGTGGAGTGAGGATCGTCCAATCCTGACAACATCTCCTGATGAACTTGATTCTATCGCAGTAAGTTATTGCGACATCACCGGCGGACAGGATGCTTTTGAGTTGGAAGAAGATGACATCTTCGAATGGGGTGATGGAAACATCAATGGTGATCCGCAATTTGTCGATGAGGAAAACTTGGACTATCACCTCACAGAAGATTCACCTTGCATCGATGTGGGTGATCCTGATTCTCCCGAAGATCCTGATGGCACACGAGCGGATATGGGAGCATTTTCCTTTGAACAAGAAAATAATGATCCGGAAATAGAGCATTTTGCCGGTTTCATAGAATCTGATTTACAGCATACTATCGCTATCCTGGAATTCCAATTTAATAATGAAGCTGCCCCGATTGACTGGGAGATAGCAATATTCACTCGCGAATATGTCTTGTCTGGAGCAGTTTATTGGCATCAGGAAGAAGATGTCGAGTTAATTGTTTACGGCGATAACCCTGATACGGATGAAGTTGAGGGATTTTATGAAGGTGAATGGATGATGAACTTCAAAGCATGGGACCCCGAAGAAGAGCGGGAGTACCGACTTGGTCATGATCCTCAAGTTGACGCTGTTCAATGTCATTGGCATGATGATGGAGAGTCGATGCTAACTCTGTGGGGTAATTCGGATATAGTCGAACAAGTCATTCAGTTCGAGCGAGGTTGGAATAATTTCACGATAGATATCATGCCTTCGGCTGAATACTTTCGCGATCAGGATGATGAATTTCCAAGTGCCGTCCAAATTGTCCAACAATTTTGGGACAGATCGGTAGATAATATTCGTTTTTGCTGGGCGGTAATGGTGAATGATGGTGAAGGACACGGGTATGGTCCCCGACAAGGTTTTAACAACCTCTGGTGGATTATTCCGGGACAGGAATATCAGATCAATGTGGAGCGTGCAATAACCGGAACCTGGTGGGGAACACCTCTAAATGAGGGAGAACCGGAACTACAACATTTTGTGGATGTCCAGGAAACCGAAGTTTCTCACTTGATATTGGTAGATGATGTGCAATTCGATGATGAACCTGTACCGGATGGATGGGAGATGGCGGTCTTCACTCGAAATGATATCCTTGCAGGTGCTTCAATATGGAACGAAGGTGGTGTTGAGCTAATTGCATATGGAGATAATCCTGATACTGATGAGATTGAAGGCTTCTACGACGGTGAATGGATGATGAATTTCAAAGCCTGGGATCAGGAAGAGGAACGGGAATACCGGGTCGGCTATCGTGCCGGAGTTGAACTCGAACTTTGCCACTGGCATGATGGAGGTGAGACAACATTAAACCTGTGGAGTGTTTCCGACATAGTCGAGCAGGTTATTGAGTTTGAAGAAGGCTGGAACGGGTTCACTATTAATCTACTCCCAGCACTTGAATTTTTCACTGATCCAGATGATGAATTCCCGGGTGCGGTGCAAATGGTCAATCAGTTGTGTGACCGTTCTCCTGAAGGCAGGGAAACCTGGCTTTTGACAATGCTTCGCGGTGCAGACGGTTTTTTCGATCCAGAATTTAATTTTGATAACCTGAGGTGGATTATCCCGGGAGAGGAATATCAGATCAATATGCTACAACCAATGACTGCAACCTGGTGGGGTATGCCACTAAACGATGGAGAACCGGAATTACAACATTTTGTAGATTATGTTGAAACTGACCTCATATATGAACTAACCATACGAGAATTCCTGTTTGATGATGCAGAAGCCGAGCCGGGTTGGGAAATTGGAGTGTTCACCAGAGACGATGTACTTGCGGGAGCTGGTATCTGGACAGCAGAAGAAGAGTTTATTATAATGGTTTATGGGGATGATCCTGAAACTGATGAGGTAGAAGGGCTGTATCAAGGAGAATGGATGGGCAATATGCGAGCCTGGAACCCTGAAACAGAACAGGTTCATCGTGCAGGATGGGAGGAACAATTCGGTGGATTCCACTGGAATGACATTCATGCGGCAGAATTAAATTTAAGGGTTTTTCCAGATATTGTTGAGCAACGACTGGAGCTTAATGAGGGTTGGAACATGGTGTCCCTAAATATTCGGCCAAGTCAAGAATTTTACGATCAAAATAATGAACTGGAATTTCCTGATGTTGTTAGTATGACATGGCAGTTGTGGGACATGATTCATGACGGGGGAGATTTCCATAATGAGCATTTTCATCATATCCTCATAAAAGACGGTTTAGGCCGCTTCTATGTTCCTGCCTGGGGTTTTCATAATCTTCCGGGTTGGTTGCCGAATGAAGGTTACCAGATACTGATGGATGCAGATATAACAGCTACCTGGTGGGGAACGCAAATAGCAGCTCAGGAAGAAATTGTTCTTGGTGAAGGCTGGGGGATTTATCCCTATTACCCGACCTATGAATTAACTGCCAATGCTCAGGAATACTATGTTCTATCGAGTGTCATTGAAAATATCGAGATTGCCAAAGACGAACTCGGACATTTTCTGGTGCCCGGGTTTGATTTTTCAAACATGCCCCCCTGGCGAGCTGGAAAGGGGTATCAGATCAAGACAACGCAGGAGTGCGTTCTGGTCTATCCCGAACAGCGTGACGAAGAACTGAACGCTTCGGAGAATATGATAATCCGCCATTGGGATCAACCCTCTCCGACCGGGAACAATATGAGTATCCTCGTCGAATTGAAGGATGTAGTCGCGCAGAACTCGGAAATAGCTGCATTCACGGAATCCGGACAATTGGTCGGTTGTGGAGTCGTAAATGAAAACTGGCAGTGTGGGATAGCTGTTTGGGGCGATGATGAAGCGACTGTTGAAGTTGACGGAACGCTGGCAGATGAAGAATTTATCCTAAAACTCTGGGATGGAGGAGCTCAAGGTGAGGTTGATTTGCAGGTCAGTGAATTGATAAAAGGCAAAGGGCTGATTTACACAAGCGACGGATTTACCGCTCTCACATGCACAGAGGTTTTACCGCTCCCAACCGAAATGAAGATAATGTCGATTGCACCCAATCCATTCAACCCAACAACCACAATCACCTATGGTTTGCCCCAAGCTTCCAAAGTTGCACTGAAGATGTACGACATATCCGGCAGATTGGTTTCGCAACTTATCAACGGCAGGCAGGAAGCTGGTGTCCATGCCGCAA